>CAYMNX010000751.1:0-11155 GCA_964391905.1 uncultured Rhizobiaceae bacterium | reverse complement strand
GCGAAAAGATCGAGCTCGCGGCTTTCCGGCACGACGATGCGCCGACCGCGCAAGGGGTTTGGCTCATCCATCGCAAAAGTCTAGCATGGGCGGCGGCATCGGGTGACATGAGAAGAAAATGACGATCGTGCTACGACCGCTTGCAGACACCGATATCGACGCGGCCGAGCGGCTGCGTCGCCTCGCCTTCGGCACTTTCTTTCGCCTGCCCGATCCGCAGAGCTTTCGCGGCGATGCCGCCCTGTTGGGCGCTCGGCGCTGGGCCTTTCCCGATGGCGGCTTTGTCGCCGAGGAAGCGGGCGAGCTCCTCGGCGTCGCGATGGCGAATAATTGGGGGACCGTCGGGATCTTCGGCCCGGTCGCGGTTCACCCGACGCATTGGCGCAAGGCCATCGCACGCCAGCTGCTCGAGGCGACCATGCCGGCCTTCGATCGCTGGGGGAGCCGCGTCGCCGGGCTCTTCACCTTTCCGGACCAGCCGACGCATCTCCGCCTCTATCAGTCCTTCGGCTTCTGGCCGCGCGCCTTGACCGCGATCATGTCCCGGCCCGTCGGCGGCGCGAGCCCGGTCCCCGACGCATTGTCGCTCGCGGCGGCAGCGGCGGATCGGCGCGATTTGATCGGCCAAGCCGCGGCGCTGACGGATTCGATCTTCGCCGGGCTCGATCTGACGCGCGAAATCGAGATGATTGGAGAGCTCGAACTCGGCGACGTGATCCTGCTCGCCGAAAGCTCGCGGATCGTCGGCCTTGCCCTTTGCCATGCCGGCAAAGGCAGCGAGGCCGGATCGGGCACGGTTTATGTCAAATTCGGCGCCGTGCGCTCGGGTCCCGAGGCGCCGGCGCGCTTCTCGCGCCTCATCGCGGCGTGCAGCGACTTCGCGCAGCGCCGCGGCGCGACGCAAATCTCGGCCGGCGTCAATCTCGGCCGCATGGACGCCTATCGCCTGATGATCGAGCTCGGCTTTCGGGCCGGGCTCCAGGGCGTCGCCATGCATCGGCCCTGGATCGAGGCCTATGACCGACGGGACGTCTTCGCGCTCGACGACTGGCGCTAGTCAGCCCGCCATTACGAGGGTTGGCCGGGTTGCCCGCCACGACATGGCCCGCTCATAGGCATGCCCCGCGCGCAGCAGCAGCGGCTCGGCGAATGGCTTTGCAACGAGCTGGATCGCGAGCGGCAGGCCCTCTTCGCCATAGCCCGCGCATAGCGAGAGCGCCGGAAAGCCTACGGCATTGAAGGGCGAGGTGAAATTCGGCTGCTCGATCATCGCCCATTTGTTGAGCCGATCGAGCGGCGGCGCCTCGCCCGGCACGGTCGCCGTGATGAGAAGATCGAGCTCCGCCATCTTCTCTTGGAGCTCGGCGATGAGCTCGCGCCGGCGGCGCTGCGCCTCGACATAGTCGGAACCGCTGATCAGCGCGCCGAGCACCATGCGATCGCGGAAGAGCTCGCCATATTGGTCGATCCGCGTCCGCATCCATGTCTGGTGCACGGCAAAGCCCTCGACCAGCAGGATCACCGTGTTAACCGCGCGCCAATCGAGCAAGGGCGAGAGCCGGACCTCTTTCACCGCAGCGCCGTCGCGGCGGAAGAAATCGAGCGCGCCCTCGATCGCCCGACGTGTCGTCGCCGTGGCGGGGTTCTCGACCTCGTGAAATTCGCGCAGCACGCCGATGCGCAATCCCTTGGTGCCTTGGCCGAGTGCGGCGCGGAAATCGGGCGGCGTGCGATCGGCGCTCGCCGGATCGGCCGGGTCGTGACCGGCTAGGGCTTGGAGCAGGATCGCGCAGTCCTCGACCGTCCAGGCCATCGGCCCGACATGATCGAGCGAATAGGCGAGCGGCAGCACGCCGGCACGGCTGACGAGGCCGTAGGTCGGCTTCAATCCGGCGATGCCGCAATAGGCGGCCGGCAGGCGGATCGAGCCGCCGGTATCGGAGCCGAGCCCGCCCAGAACGAGTCCGGCCGCGACGGCGACACCGGTGCCGCTCGAGGACCCGCCGACATAGCGATCGAGCGCCCAAGGGTTGCGCGCCGGCGGCCAGGGCAGATCGAAGGACGGGCCGCCAAAGGCGAATTCATGCGTCGCGAGCTTGCCCAGCAATATCGTGCCGGCGTCGGCGAGAAGCCGCGCCGTGGTGGCGTCCTGGAGCGGCACGTGATGCGCCAATTGGCGCGAATGCGCCGTCGTCGGCATGCCTTTGGTGTTGATGATGTCCTTGAGCCCGATGGGGATACCGTGGAGCGGCCCTTTGGGGCCGTCGCGCATGATCGCGGCCTCCGCCGCGCGCGCCGCCGCCAAGGCCTGAGGCGCGGCAAGGTGGAGAAACGCATGGAGCGTCCCGTCGAGACGAGCGATGCGATCGAGGCAATGCTGCGTCAGCTCGACGGGCGACAGCTTCTTCGCGGCGATGAGCGCGCCGGCTTCGGCGATTGTCGGAAATTCCACGCTCACGGCCGATGATCTTTATCGAGGGTGACGATCGTGGCCGGCTCGTTTTCGACGGCCCGCGGCTGGCGCAGCCGCTCGGTCAGGCTCTCGATCGTGCCATAGGCGCGATAGATCTCGCCGCGCTGCCGCGCCGTCAGGGTGAGGCCGGCGCGCCGCACCAGCATATCGAATTCGGCCTCGCTGATTTTGGTCATCATGGCTTCCCTTCACAGAACCTGTATCAGGAGTGTGTCATTGCGCACGCAGCAGCGCAATCGAGGCTAGAGCGGAAGCGCCGTCGAGTATTTCACCTGCTTCAACGCAAAGGACGAGCGGATCGATGCGACGCCGGGGATCTGCGTCAGGTGATCGAGCAGGAAGCGCTCATAGGCGACGAGATCGGCGCAGACGACGCGCAGCAAGTAATCCGCATCCCCGGTCATGAGATAGCATTCCATCACCTCGGGCCGCGTCAGGATCGCGCTCTCGAAGCGTTGCAGCGCCTTCTCGACCTGGCGCTCGAGCGAGACATTGACGAAGACGCTGACCGGCAAGCCGACCGCACCGGGATCGAGCAAGGTCACATGCTTGCGGATGACGCCCCTCTCCTCGAGCGCGCGGACGCGGCGCAGGCACGGCGCAGGGCTCAAGCCTACCGCCTCGCTGAGCTCGATATTGGCAATCCGCGCATCGTCCTGAAGGCGCGCGAGAATCTTGCGGTCGATTGCGTCCAAATCGGATTGGCGCAATTGAGACGCCATCTTTTCATTCATCGCGCAATAAACTCCTCGTTTGAGTGGGATTTTTGGTGATCTTCGCAACCACCGCGTTAGCGTTCAAGCCTATACTTCCGCCATGCCATCCCTCGCCCCTGCCCTCCCCACGGCACCGCTCGCTAGCCCTGCCACCGATCTCGCGACGCTCGAGGATCTGGCGCGCCGCGCGCTCTGGCTCTCGACCTGGACGATCCACCACGCCAATCATCTGCGCGAAAGCCGCGACGGGCTGAAAGTAGGCGGCCATGAGGCGAGTTGCGCCTCGGCCGTGACCTTGCTCGCCGCGCTCTATGGTCATGCGCTGCGGCCGCAAGACCGCATCGCGGTGAAGCCGCATGCGGCGCCGGTGCTGCACGCGCTGATGTATCTGATGGGACAACAAGACCGCGAGGCGTTGATGCGGTTCCGCGCCTTTGGTGGCGCGCAATCCTATCCCTCGCGCACCAAGGACAAGGCGCCCATTGATTTCTCCACCGGCTCGGTCGGCTTAGGCGTCGGCGTGACTTTGTTCGCGAGCCTCGCGCAAGACTACCTCGCGGCACATGGCATGCTCGATGGGGCGCCGGGACGAATGATCGCGCTCACGGGCGATGCCGAACTGGATGAAGGCAATGTCTTCGAGGCCCTGCTCGAGGGTTGGAAGCACGATGTGCGGAATCTCTGGTGGGTGATCGACTACAACCGCCATAGCCTCGACGGCGTCGTCTCCGATCGCCTCTTCCAGAAGATCCAGTCCTTTTTCGCGACCGTCGGCTGGAACGTCGTCACGCTCAAATACGGCAAGCTCCTCGAAGCGGCGTTTGCCGCGCCGGGCGGCGATGCGCTGCGCCGATGGATCGACAATTGCCCGAACGATCTCTATTCCGCCTTGACGTTCGAAGGCGGCGCCGGGTTTCGCCGCGAGCTCGAAGCGACAGGCGGCGACGATTTGAGCATTCGGCGCTTGCTGCAATCGCATGACGATGCGGCGCTGCACCGTCTCATGACCAATCTCGGCGGCCACGACATGGCGACCATCGTCGAAGCCTTCGACCGCGCGGCGGGAAGCGAAACGCCGACTTGTTTCGTTGCCTACACGATCAAGGGTTGGGGCCTTCCCCTTGCGGGGCATAAGGACAATCACGCCGGACTCATGACCGAAGCGCAAGTGACGGCCCTTCAGACGCAGCAGGGCATCGCCAAGGGCGCCGAGTGGGAGAGGTTCGCGGGGCTCGACGAAGGGGCGCGCCGGCGGCTCGGGGCGTTCCTCGACCGCCTGCCGCGCCAGCTCGGCTTGCCACGCATCGAAGCGCACAGCGAAACGCTCGCGATGCCGCGGCTGCGGCTGGCGCGCGCGGAGCGCCTGTCGACGCAGGAAGGGTTCGGGCGAATCATGTTCGAGCTCGCGAAATCGGAAAGCACTCTGGCAAGCCGCATCGTCACGACCTCGCCCGATGTCACGGTCTCGACCAATCTCGGCGGCTGGGTCAATCAGATGGGGCTCTTCGCGCGCGCGCCGCAGAGCGATGTCTTCCGCGATCGCAAGCTGCCCTCGGTCCAGAAATGGATCCACCCCCCGCAGGGGCAGCATATCGAGCTCGGCATCGCCGAGAACAACCTCTTACTGCTCCTCGCCGCGCTCGGCTTGGCCAAGCCGATCTTCGGCGCGCGGCTCTTGCCGGTCGGTACGGTTTACGATCCTTTCATCGCGCGCGGCCTCGATGCGCTCAACTATGCCTGCTATCAGAATGCACGGTTTCTGCTCGTCGCGACGCCATCGGGGATCACGCTTGCCCCCGAAGGCGGCGCGCATCAATCGATCGTGACGCCGCTCATCGGCATGGGTCAGCCCGGGCTCACCATGTTCGAGCCGGCCTTCGTCGACGAGTTGCACGCGATCATGGACTGGACCTTCACGCATCTGCAGAAACCGGAAGGCGGGTCGGTCTATCTGCGCCTCTCGACCCGCGCGCTCGAGCAGCCGCGGCGCGATCTCGATCCGCTGCTCGCAACGCAGGGCGCGTATTGGCTGCGCGTGCCGGGCGAGAAGGCCGATATCTCGATCATTGCTTGCGGCGCGGTCATGCCGGAAGCGATCGAGGCGACGGCGCGGCTCGGCGAGCGCCATCCGCGCATCGGCTTGCTCAACGTGACTTCGGCCGATCTCATCCATCGCGGCTGGCTCGAAGCGCCCGGCGCTTCGCTGATCGATCGCTTGCTCGCGCCCTTGGCGCGCGATGCCGCGCTCGTCACCGTCGGCGACAGCCATCCGGCGCTGCTCTCCTGGCTCGGCGCCGTGCGCGGGCATTCTATCGCGCCGCTCGGCGTCACCCGCTTCGGCCAATCGGGCGACATCCCCGATCTCTACGCCGCCTACGGCATCGATGCCGATGCGATCGAAGCGGCGGCGGAGAGAGCGCTCGGGCGATAATTCTGGCGATAATTCTAATGTGTCACTGGTAGGAGCAGAACGACGAAGCAATCCAGTTACCGTTCTGGATTGCTTCGCTTCGCCCGCAATGGCGTAATGGATGTGCGCGTTACCGTTTCAGTGATTCTTCTGCCGCATCTCGCTTGCGGAGTTGAGGAGCGCATGGAGATTGCGCGCGTAATCGACGGCGCCCGCGATCGGCATGTCGTAGGCGACGCGCGTGAATTCCTTGACGCCGCGCACGGCGATCGGCGGTGCTTTCAGCACGGCGGCGACGAAATTGTCGGCGGCTTCATCGAGCTTTGCCGCCGGGAACACGTCGCTGACGATGCCATAACTTAACGCGCGCTCGGCCGAGACGAGATTCTGCGACCAGACGAGATAAGAGAGACCCTTGCGCGTGACGCGATCGATAAAGGACGACATCACCATGCCGGGGAGGATGTTGTGTCCCATCTCCGGCACCTGGAAGGTCGCCGCATCGCTCGCGAGCGTCACATCGCAGGCCGCCGCGATCGCGCAGCCGAAGCCGAGCGCCTTGCCCTGGACCACGGCGATTACCGGGATCGGCACCGAGCGCATGATGCCATAGGCGTCGAACACGATGTCGCTTTCATTGCGGCGCGTATAGGCCTCGGGTTGAGTCGCGGGCCGCGGGCCGCCCATGCCGGCGCGGCCGATGCAGAACTCCTTGCCGGCGCCGCGCAGCACGATCGCTTGCGAGGTCTTCGGCGCCTCGCGAATGATTTGGGTCAGCTCCACCACCATCGGATCGGTCATGCCGTTTCCCTGCTCCGGCCGATTGATGGTTATGCGCAGGACCGGTCCGTCCTGCTGGGTCAAGATCTCGTTGCTCATGCTTTCTCCTGAGATTGATTAGAACACTATTTCTTCTCGGGCTCTTTGAGCGTCCACTCGCCGTTCTTCAAGCGGGTGAGGATGCCCTCCTCGCGCAGCGCATCGAGCGCCAACGCGACTTCGCGCCCATCCTTGCTGCCGACCGCCGCCATCAGCTGCCCGAAGAAAAGAGGCCCTGCTTCGAGCGCCTGGCGCACAGTCTGGTAACGCGCCGGCGCATTCGAGAGGTGGAACCCGCCGGAGCGGCGGAACTCCCAGTCCTCGCGCTGTTCCGGCAGCATCGTCGCGTCATAGCCGATCTTCGCGACGGTGCTATCCTTCGCCGCGGTCGGATCGGTGTAATAGCCAGGGAAGCCCGAGCCGATCATCACGTCGCGATCGGCGCGCATCCGCGTCGACATCGCCCATTCGACCTCCTCATCGTTGAAGACATCGATATCGTCATCGACGATGGTGATGTTGCGAATGCCCGAGATCGTGAAGAGCGCCGAGATCGCGGCACGCGCCTGGCCGGGCGGTGGGTTGCGCAAGGAAACGCGCAGATGGACGCGCCCGCCGGCGGCGAGCACCGGATTGACAGCGACGGGCTCGATGCGCGCCGCGCGCAACACGCGCCAGACCTGCGCCTCGGCATGAACCGCGGCGAGGTTCGATGAATCGGCGCGGCCGAGCATGCGGCCGCTATGCAGCACGGTTTGGTAGATCGCGTCCTTCCGCTGCGTGATCGCGGTGACGTGGAACACCGGATCGATATGCACCGGCCCATAAAAGCCCCAGAACTCGCCATAGGGACCTTCGAGCTCGGTATAGCCGTGCTCGTGGAGATAGCCTTCGATGATGATCTCGGCATCGGCCGGCGCGAGCACGCCGTTCGTCACCCCTCGCACCATCGGCACCGGCTCGCCGCGCAGCGTGCCGACGAGACCGAACTCGTCGACCGGGAAGCGAGAGGTCGCGGCGAGAAAGTCGAGCGGATGCGAGCCGATGGCAAAGCTGATCGGCAAGCGCTCGCCGCGCTTGACACAGGCGCGATAGGCAGCCTGCAGATCCGAGGGCGCGGTGAGATTGGTGCGCAGCGTGTTCTTGCCGCGCAGCATCAATCGCCGGCAGCCGACATTGGTCTTGCCGGTCGCAGGATCGACCGAATAGTCGATCGCCGAGGAGATATAGGTTCCGCCATCATAATCATGCTGCGGATGAAATGGCAGGGTGGTGAGATCGACCTGATCGCCGGTGCGCACGATCTCATGCACCGGCGCTTCGGATGACGGGATCTCGATGATCGGCTGTGCCTTGCCGAGGCGGCGGTTCATCTCATGCGCGATCTCGCTGGGCTCGACGCCGAACGCCGCGGCGACGCGCTTGCGGCTGCCCGAGATGGCGGCGATCACCTCATACTGCTCGGCGCCGGCCTTCTTGAAGAGCACGGCTTTGGGCGTCTTCTCGATGATCGCACTCATCTCGGCGAGCGCCACCGGCTCCTCGTGGATCTCGACCTCGCCGATTTCGATCAATTTCTTGATGAAGGGCCGCAGTCGGAATTTCTCGAAATCCACCGCGCCGCGCGAAGAAGGTGTCCTCGCATCCATTCACTCATCCTCCCGATGTGATGGGCTCGGACTGTAGCCGATCACCATTGATCCGGCTATGCAAATCGCCCAAGGCTGAAAACCATGGACGGCGGCCGGCGCGCTCCTTGCCGAGTTAAGGATTGCGGGCGGTATGGGAAATTCGAATAATAGCTTCGGCTGCGGGCGAGGCTCGCGCCCTGCAATCCACGGGAGGACAAATGGCAACCAATTACGATGGCGGCGAAGCAATCATGGAAGCGTTCCGCAGCCTCGGCGTCGAGCATATCATGTCGTCGCCGGGCTCCGAATGGTCCCCCGTTTGGGAAGCGCTCGCCCGCCAGAAGACCGGCAATCGGCCAGGTCCCGATTTCATCGAATGCTGGCACGAGACGCTCGCCGTCAACATGGCGATGGGCTACACGCAGTATACGGGGCGCATGCAGGCGGTGCTGCTCCATGCCGGCGTCGGGCTGATGCAGGGCGAGATGGGCATTCACACCGCGCGCAATTTCGAGATTCCGATGGTGGTGATGTCGGGTGAATCGGTCACCTATGGCGAGGACCCGACGGTCGAGCCCGGCGCGCAATGGTATGGCAGCCTCGGCATCGTCGGCGGCCCGCACCGGATCGTCGAGCCGGTCACCAAATGGGCGACCCAGGCCTCGAGCGTTCACACGCTTTATGAGCAGACGGTGCGCGCCGGCGAAATGGCGCAGCATGTGCCGGCAGGGCCGACTTATCTCAACGTGCCGCTCGAGCACATGCTGACGGAATGGACGCCGCCGGAGAAGCTGCGCAACGTGCCGCCGGTGCCGAAGCTGCAGGCGATGACGAGCGATATCGAAAAAGTTGCCGGCCTGCTTTTGAAGGCGAAGAACCCGCTCATCATCACGGATTCGGTCGGGCGCGAGCCCGAGGCCTTCCACGCGCTGGTGGCGCTCGCCGATCTGATGGCGATCCCGGTCGCGGAAGGACGCGTGACCGCCTATGGGAATTTCCCCAAGGACCATCCGATGTATCTCGGCATGGAAAGCCTGCGGCTGGCGAAGGAAACCGATTTCGCGCTGCTCGTCAAAGCGCGCGCGCCCTGGTATCCGCCGAAGGATCGGCCGCAAAACGCGACGGTCGTCGCGATCGCCGAGAATCCGCTGAAGGGCCAGTACCCGTACCAGAACCTTCAAGCGGATCTTTATCTCGAGGGCGATGTCGCGACCTCCTTGAAGCTCCTGACCGAAGCGCTGAAAGCGGGCGGCGCAACCGCGGCGAAATATGCCGATCGCCGCGAGCGCATCACGGCCGAGCACAGGAAATGGGTCGAGAAGATTCTCGACGCCGAGCAGAAGGCGAAGGACAAGACGCCGATCGATCCGCTGTGGCTCGTCGGCGCGATCCGCGAAGTGATGCCGAAGAACGCGATCTATCTCGAAGAGACGATCATGCATAGCGGCATCCTGAAAGAGCATCTGCCCTGGAACGAGCCGCAAGGCTTTTTCACCGTCGGCGGCGGCCTGGGTCAAGGCACCGGCATCGCACTCGGCGTGAAGCTCGCCGCGCCCAAGCGCCCGGTCGTGCTGTTCATCGGCGACGGCGCCTTCCTCTACAACCCGATCACCCAGGCATTGGGCGCGTCGCGGCAGCACAACCTGCCGATCATGATCATCGTCTGCAACAATCAGAAATACTCGGCGATGCAGCGCAACCATAAGGAGTACTATCCGAAAGGCGCGGCGGTGCAGCACGATCTCTGGCATGGTGTCCATATCAACGGGCCTGAATATTCGGAGCTCGGCAAGCCCTTCGGCTTCCATGGGGCACGTGTCGAGAAGCCGGGCGAGCTCGTTGGCGCGCTCAAGGCTGGCCTCAATGCCATTGAGAACGGTACGACCGCGATCCTCAACGTGATACTGGGCCGGTAAAAGTTCCGCATCATGGCGCATGACATCGTTCTTCCCTCCTCCATGCTGGCGGTGATCGCCGATCCCGTCAGCATGGGACCGCGCATCGTCGAGCGGCCGGTGCCCGCGCCCGGCCATGGCGAGGTTCTGATCAAGGTCGCGGCGGCGGGCGTCAACGGCGCCGATTTGAGCCAGGCGAAAGGCCGCTACCCGGTGCCGCCCGGCGCCACCGATATCCTGGGCCTCGAAGCATCGGGCGAGATCGTCGCGATTGGCGACGGCGTCTCGTCACGGAAGAAGGGCGAGCGCGTCTGCGCGCTCCTCATCGGCGGGGGCTCTGCGCACTATGTGAATGTGCCTGCGGTGCAGTGCCTGCCCGTGCCGACAAATCTCACGCCGATCGAGGCGGCGGCGCTTCCCGAATGCGTCATCACCGTATGGCTCAACGTCTTCGAGCTCGGGGCGCTTAAGCCCGGCGATCGCGTTCTTTTCCATGGCGGCTCTTCCGGTATCGGCACGACCGCAATCCAGATCGCCCGCGCGCTCGGGGCCGAAATCTACGCGACCGCGGGCTCCGCCGAAAAATGCCGGCGCTGCGAGGAATTGGGCGCCAAGCGCGCGATCAACTACAACGCCGAGGATTTCGTCGCCGTCATCGAGCGCGAAGTCGGTCCAAAATCGCTCGACCTCATTCTCGACATGGTCGGCGGCGACTACGTGATGCGCAATGCGCGCCTCCTCGCGCAAGGCGGACGGCTCGTCATGATTGCCGCGAAGAAGGGCAGCAAGATCGAGTTCGACTATCAAGCACTGACGGAGAAGGATGCGCGCCTCACCGGCTCGCGCCTCCGGCCGCGGCCGATCGCGGAAAAAGGCCGGCTCGTCGCCGCGGTGAAGAAAGCCGTCTGGCCGCTGATCGCGGACGGCCGCTTCAAGCCGGTGATCGATGCCACCTATCCGCTCGCCGATATCGCCAAGGCGCATGCCCATATGGAAGGCGCCCATATCGGCAAGATCCTGTTGACGATTTAATTCGACCCTCTCCGCCCGCTTGCGGCGGAGAGGGGCTTTATTTATTGCTTCCCGAGCCGCTCGACCGCCGCGTCGACGAGGCTCGTGTCGGCATATTTCGCGACGTCGATATCTTTCTTCAGGTAGCCGAGATTTCTTTCCATCTTGAGATTGCTCGCGACCGCGGCGAGATCGGGGCG
>CAYMNX010000750.1:0-2593 GCA_964391905.1 uncultured Rhizobiaceae bacterium | reverse complement strand
AGCTTGTTCATCCGCTTCATCATGTCGGCCATATCCTGATACTGCTTCAGGAGCCGGTTGATCTCGGGAACGGTCGTTCCCGAGCCCGCGGCGATGCGGCGGCGGCGCGAACCGTCGAGGAGCTTCGGATTGCGGCGCTCGGATTTGGTCATCGACGAGATGATCGCCTCCTGACGCTTCAAGAGGCTTTCATCGAGCTTTGCTTCGTCGAGCTGCTTCTTGATCTTGTTGATGCCGGGCAGCATTCCCATAACGCCGCCCATGCCGCCCATCTTCCTGAGCTGCTTCAGCTGCGCGGCAAGATCGTCGAGATCGAAGCCGCCTTTCTGCAGCTTCTTCGCGAGCTTCTCGGCCTCGTCGCGATCGATCGTCTCGGCCGCCTTCTCGACGAGGCCGACGACATCGCCCATGCCGAGGATGCGCGAGGCGATGCGCTCGGCATGGAAGGGCTCGATCGCGTCGAGCTTCTCGCCCGTGCCCATGAATTTGATCGGCTGATGCGTGACGGCGCGCATCGAGAGCGCGGCGCCGCCGCGCGCATCGCCATCGACGCGGGTCAGAACGATGCCGGTGATGCCGATGCGCTCGGCAAAGCTCTTGGCGAGGTTGACGGCATCCTGGCCGGTCAGCGCATCGGCGACGAGCAAAGTTTCCGTGGGCTGCGTCGCATCGCGCACCGCCGCCACTTCCTGCATCAGCGGCTCGTCGATATGGAGCCGGCCCGCCGTATCGAGGATCACGACGTCATAGGCTTCGCGCCGGCCCGTCTCGAGCGCGCGCTTCGCGATCGCGACCGGACGCTCCAGCGCGACGACCGGCAGCGACGGCACATTTACCTGCTTCGCCAGAATCGCGAGCTGCTCTTGCGCGGCGGGGCGATTGACGTCGAGCGAGGCGAGCAAGACTTTGCGCCGCTCGCGCTGATTGAGGAGACGCGCGAGCTTCGCCGAAGTCGTGGTCTTGCCCGAGTCCTGCAAGCCGACCATCATCACCACGACGGGGGGCACGGCCTTGAGATTGAGCGCACCCGCAGCTTCGGAGCCTAGCGTCTCGACCAGATGGTCGTGGACGATCTTTACCACCATCTGCGCCGGCTGGACCGAGCGCAGCACGTCCTGGCCGACCGCCTTTTCGCGCACCGCATTGACGAAATCTTTGACGACCGGCAAAGCGACGTCGGCCTCGAGCAGCGCCACGCGGATCTCGCGCATCGCCGCATCGACATCGGCCTCGGTCAGCGCGCCATGGCGCTTCAGCCGATCGAAAACATCGGAAAACCGGTTGCTCAGGCTTTCGAACATCGCCGTAAATCCAACTGCATCCCGTCCAAGCCAAAACGGGCCAGCGCGCGATACTCGCGGACTGGCCGAGCCCTCTTGGGGCAAAAGGCGCTCGCTTCCAGGGAAGCGTCGTGAAACTAGGCTCTCCGGCGCGCCCGTGTCAATGGAAGGCGACGTTGGGGACGCATCGCAGCGTCACGTTCTGGACACGATCCCGCCGTAAGGATCGGTGCGATGCGCAAGCCACGCAAAATACCCGATACCGACGCCGGCTACATGCGCGAACAGGCGCAGCGGTGCTATCGGCTGGCGCGCGAAATCATGGATCGCGATGTGCGCGAAAAGCTCGAAGAGCTGGGCCGGGAATTCGAGCAGAAGGCAAAAGAGCTCGAGCAGAAAAATTCCTCGAAACCGGGAAAATAATCTGCGTCCGTCAAAGGCTCAAATTTATCCTTGAAAAGTATTGTGGCCAAAAAGTGCCAAGATTATCGAAAAATTGCCCACGAATTTTCTTTCGAATACCGCGCCAAACGCGGCAACATAATCGAGCGGGCCTCGTTATCCTGGTAAACGAGCGAGGAGCAGCGCCGATGACTGACGAAAAGGCCGCGATGGCGGAATTCTTGCTTGAGCAGGCGCGAAAGTTGCGAGCTCTCGCCGCGCCTTATCGCGCGGGAATTTCCGACGAGTTGATCACGCTCGCGGAGGCCCTCGAAAAGCGCGCACGAAGTCCGGAAGCGCCGGTCGAGCGATGATTTCAGCGATGGCGGCGCCGCTTATTCCATCGCGCGCGACCTTTATTTTATTCCCAGACCGGCTATTAAATCCCTGTAATTGCTGCCTTAATTGCGCCATCACAATATCGCGGCTTTGCCGCGGACGGCGCGCTCTGGGCACGGCGTTGTCCTGCTGTCTCGCTTTTGAGACGGAAATCACAACAGCAGGAACTCTCCACCTATGAGCAGCAAATTCACCTTCGAGGCCCTCGCCATCGCCGGCCTACTCGCGATTTCCGGCCTTCCTGCCATGGCGGCGGAAATGAGCCCCGCAAGCCCGGCGCCGAGCACGGCAGTGCAAAGCGATGTGAAGGGCGATGTCGGCGGCAAGTCCGTCACGACCCAGACCAAGGCCGACGCGAAATCAGCCGACAAGAAGGACGGCAAGAATATCCATAGCGAAACCAAGATGAAGGACGGCAAGGATCAGCGCACCGAGTTGAAATCGAAGCACGACCAGACCGCGAAGCTTCCGGGCGCCGCGCCCGCGGCCAATGCGAATGGCGCGGCCGAGACTCCGGTGCAGCACTAAAAGCT
>CAYMNX010000749.1:0-3865 GCA_964391905.1 uncultured Rhizobiaceae bacterium | reverse complement strand
ATCGCGCGGCCAAGCGCCGTCTCGCCAAGCTCATCGCCAGCGGGTTCCAATTCGATCTCATCGATGCGCATTATTTCTATCCCGATGGCGTCGCCGCGATACTGCTGGGCCGGCATTTCGGCAAGCCCGTGACGATCACGGCGCGCGGTTCCGATATCACCAAGCTCCCGCACTATCGCTTGCCGCGAAAGATGATCCTGTGGGCGGCGCGCGAAGCCGCGGGGATCGTTACGGTCTGCGAAGCATTGAAGACGGCGCTGGTCGCGTTGGGCGCCCGTCCCGAGAAAATCCGCGTCCTGCGCAACGGCGTCGATCTGGCGATGTTTTCCCCGCGTGATCGCGCGCAGGCGCGTCGGTGTTACGGCTTCGATGGCACCTCTCTCCTCTCGGTCGGCCATCTCATCCCGCGCAAGGGACATGATCTCGCGATCGAGGCGCTGGCGCATCTGCCGTCGGTGTCTCTGACGATAGTCGGCGACGGGCCGGAGCATGGCAATCTGCAACGCCTCGCCAGGCGGCTCGGCGTCTCGGAGCGCGTCCGTTTTCTCGGCCAGATCGCTCATGAGCAGCTGGCCGAGCTCTATAGCGCGGCCGATCTCACCCTGCTGCTATCGACGCAGGAAGGTTGGGCGAACGTGCTGCTCGAATCGATGGCCTGCGGCACGCCCGTGGTGGCGACGGATGCGGGCGGCACGCCGGAAGTCATCACCACGCCCGTGGTCGGCGAGCTTGTCTATCGCCGCGATCCGCGCCTCGTCGCGCAGGCGATCGATGCGGTGCTGAAGCGACGCGCGATGCCCGGCGAGATTCGCGCCTACGCCGAAGGGTTCAGCTGGGAGGCGACGACCGAGGGGCAACTCCACCTCTTCGACGAGGTGCTTCATGCGCGCGAGCCGCAACCGGCAAAGCGCGGCAAGGCGCGCGGCCCTGCTCGGACGGATATCGCCGCGACCATCGACGCAAAGCAAATGGATCGGCTGCCAGGCTGATGAACTTTTTCAGCGATTTTTTCGGAGCTATTGATGTGCGGGATCGCCGGCATAGTCGACACGCGCCATAAGAAGCCGATCGATCGGGAGTTGCTGGCGCGCATGACCGACGCGCTCGAGCATCGCGGCCCCGACGATGGCGGCCTGCATATCGCGCCCGGTCTCGGCCTCGGTCATCGCCGGCTGTCGATCATCGATCTCTCGCCTTTGGGGCGCCAGCCGCTCTTCAACGAGGACGGGACGGTCTGCGTCACCTTCAACGGCGAGATCTACAATTTCCATGAACTCGTCGACCGTCTCCAGGCGGCGGGCCACACTTTCCGCTCGCGATGCGATACGGAGGTGATCGTTCACGCATGGGAAGAATGGAAAGAGGGCTGCGTTCAGCACTTCAACGGGATGTACGCGTTCGCGGTTTGGGACGAGCCCAATCAGACGCTCTTCCTGGCGCGGGACCGCTTCGGCGAAAAGCCGCTCTATTACAGCCTGCTCGATGACGGGCAGCTTATCTTCGCCTCGGAGCTGAAATCGCTGCTGCTGCATCCGGACCTTCGCCGCGATCTCGATCCTTGCGCAATCGCCGATTACTTCTCCTATGGCTACGTTCCCGATCCACGCACGATCTATCGCGGCGTCATGAAGCTTCCGCCGGGGCACTGCTTGACGCTCCGTCGCGGCGCCGCAATGCCGTCGCCGCGCGCCTATTGGGACGTGTCGTTTCATGTCGGTCCGGCGCGCCGCGAGGAAGAGCTCGGCGAGGAGTTGATCGAGCGGCTGCGCAAGGTCGTCGGCCTGCGCATGATGGCCGACGTGCCGCTGGGAGCATTCCTCTCGGGCGGGGTCGATTCGAGCGCCGTCGTCGCCATGATGTCGTCGCTGTCGTCGCAGCCCGTCAACACCTGCTCGATCTCCTTCGACGACCGCGCCTATGACGAATCGGAATATGCCCAGCAGGTCGCCGGCCGCTATCGCACGAATCACTTTTCGCGCACCGTCGCCGCCGACGATTTCGATCTGATCGACCGCCTCGCGACGTTTTACGACGAGCCTTTTGCCGACAGCTCCGCGCTCCCGACCTATCGCGTTTGCGCCCTGGCGCGCGAGCGCGTGACCGTGGCGCTGTCAGGCGACGGGGGTGATGAGATTTTCGCCGGCTATCGTCGCTATTACTGGCATCAGCACGAGGACGAAGTCCGCCGCATGCTGCCGGCCTTCCTGCGCCAACCCGTCTTCGGTCTCCTCGGCGCCGTCTATCCGAAAATGGATTGGGCGCCGCGCTGGATGCGCGCCAAGGCCACGCTGCTCAACCTCGCGCGTGACACCACGGCGGCTTATTTCAACAGCGTCTCCGTCGTACCGGAGAGCGTCCGGCGCGGGCTCTTTTCCGCGAGCATGCAGCGCGCGCTGCAGGGCTACGAGCCGATCGAGGTCCTGCGCCGCTACGTCGCCCAGGCGCAGACGGACGATTCGCTGTCGCAGATTCAGTATGCCGATCTAAAAACCTATTTGCCCGGCGATATTCTGACCAAAGTCGACCGCGCCAGCATGGCAAAGGCGCTCGAGGTCCGCGTGCCGCTGCTCGATCATGAGCTGGTGCAGTGGGTCGCGACCTTGCCGTCATCGCTCAAGCTCAAGGGACGGGAAGGGAAGTATTGCTTCAAGAAGGCGCTCGAGCCCCATCTGCCGAAAGACGTGCTCTATCGCCCGAAGATGGGATTCGCCGTGCCGCTCAAGGCGTGGTTTCGCGGTCCGCTGCGCGACCGGGTTCGCCAGATCGTCACGACTGGCAGCCTGGTCGAGACCGGGTTTTTCGATATGCCTTATTTAACGCGACTCGTCGATGAGCACCAATCGGGCGCGTTCGATCACAGCTCGCCATTGTGGTCGCTCATGATGTTCGAATCGTTCCTGCGCAACGTTCATGACCGTCCTCGCACTATATCGGAGTCGCGCAGTGCAACGCACTCGCAATTGGCGAGCTGATCTTTCGCGCGGGCTTAACGAATCGAGGGAGGCGTCGCGCCGGCGACATTAACCACAGCTTCGGATTGCTGCGCGTTACGAATCTATTTTATAAGGGTGGTAGGCCTTCCTGCGCCCCGCGCTGGCCGCCGTTAACCAATTGCAGGTTGTGGATGGCTGCGGCGCTCCGTTGCGGAATTGGGCGAGGAACGGCATAGGGCTCGGGTGCGGACGACACGCTGCTGTTTTCCTAAGCGACACATGTAGCGAACGTGCAGCTCGACATTGGATTTGCGTGATTTGAAGAAGAAAAATTGTTTGTCATAGGGCTGCGTTCAACCATGTGTTGTTCTTTCCCGAGCAGGAGCCACTCCCGGTGAACGGCTTTGGACTTTCGCCGCTCCAGCAGGGAATGCTGTATCATCATCTGCGCGCGCCCCATTCCGGGGTCGATATCGAGCAGATGGTCGTTCAGCTTCGCGAACGCATCGATTCCGATGCATTGCGCCGGGCGTGGACGCTGCTCGCCAACGCGCATCCGGTGTTTCGCTCCAGTTTTCAGTGGGACGGTCTCGAGCGGCCGGTCCAGATCGAGCATGCGCACGTCGCGATCGGCTGGGAAGAGCATGATCTGCGCGGGTTGCGAGTCGAGGAGCGCCGATGCCGTATCGACGAATTCTTGCGTGCGGATCGCGAGCGCGGCTTCGATCTGAGGAAGCCGCCGCTCACGCGCGGTGCGCTCTTTCGATGCGCGGATGACGAGTGGGAGTTCGTGTGGACCTTCCATCATATTTCTGCGGATGGTCAGGCTTACCCTCAACTCATTCGCGAAGCCTTCGACGCTTATGACGCGTTGCGCGCGGGACAAGAGGCGCGCTTTTCCAATCCGCCGCCCTATCGCGATTTCATCGCCT
>CAYMNX010000748.1:0-1935 GCA_964391905.1 uncultured Rhizobiaceae bacterium | reverse complement strand
AAAACCAAATAATGCGCCGGGGGCGCTGGCCCCCCCGGCGGAAATTATAATGCTATTTCAGTGGTTTAGAAGAAAAATCGGCGCGGCCCGTCGATCACGAGACCCGCCGCCCTGACCGCGAATGGATCACCATTTCGCGATGAGCTCGCCGGCGAAGACCTGGCGCCAATCTTCGCCGGCGCGAATGATCGCCTCATGCGGCCGAATGTTGCGGTGAAGCGCCGGATCGGCGCCCGGCGCGTGTCCGCCATGCGCGACTGAGTCGATTGCCTCGAGCATCAAGCGCCGCATCATGACGATCGCACGATCGGAGGTGCCGAGATGCTCCTGCGAGCGATCGACGATCGGCCCCATGCCCTCCTGCAAGGCGAAGTCCTGCGTGTTGACGCCTTTGATGCCGGTGAAGGTTTGCGTCTTCTGCGCGGCACGGTCGATCAGATAGTCGTTCGCGAGATTGCGCTTCAAATGGAAGGTGCCGGGGATGAAGTCGTCTTTGCCGCGGCCATAGGTCTCTTCCATCATCTCGGCATAGTCGGGCGCGATCGGCGTCGCATCGTCATAGGCATACATCCAGTTATAGACGCAGGTATGCTCGTCATCGACGGGCACCCAGATGTGACCGTCGAATTTCGGCACGTTGGAGCGCCCGCCCTCGCGCGCCATGATATTGGCCCGCATCTGCTGCGTCGGCATGATGTACTGATAGACGCGCACATAGCGCTCGTCTTCGCTCACCTTGCGCGTCGACACATAGTAATAGCCGTAATCGGTCTTCTCGACGTCGATCTTCGGCGCCCCGTCGCGCTGCCGCAGCAGCTTGCCGTTGCCGATCTGATTGTTGTGCAGGAAGGAGCCATGCGCCGTGTCGAGCCCCCCTTCGAGCGCCTGGAGGTAGTTGCAGTCCTCGAAGGTCTTCGAGACGTGGCGATGCGTTTCCGGCACGCGCACCCATTCGAAATCGGGCGGCGCCGGCATCTGCGCCTTCGGCCCGAGATAGGCCCAGATCACGCCGCCGCGCTCGATCGTCGGATAGGCGGTGATCTTGATGCCTGCTTTCATCGGCGAGTTGGCGGGCTCGGAAGGAAGATCGACGCAATTCCCGTCGACGTCGAATTTCCAGCCATGATAGACGCAGCGCAGGCCGCATTCCTCGTTGCGGCCGAAAAACAACGGCGCGCGACGATGCGGGCAATAGGCATCGACCAAGCCGACGCGGTTATTGCTGTCGCGGAAGGCGATAAGATCCTCGCCGAGGAGCCGGACGCGCACCGGCGCCCCGTCTTTCTCCGGCATTTCGATGCTCAAGAGCGCCGGCTGCCAGTAGCGCCGCATCAAGGCGCCTCCGGGCGTCCCTGGTCCAACACGGCAGAGACGTTCGTTGTCTTCCTTCTTCAACATGGGCCTCGCCTCAATTCTTCCACGGATCGACGGTGATATGGATCGAACGCTCCTCGCTCTCGCCGCCGACCATGCGGAGCGCGCGATCGATATCCTTGAGCCCGACGACATGGCTCGACATTTTCTCGAGCGGGAAAGTGCCGGCCGCCATGGTCTTGAGCGCCAGCTCGACGGCCTCGAAGCTGTGGCCGCGCGTGCCGCGCAGGACGATCTGCTTATCGATGACCTGATTCATGTCGAAACCGGCGATCGCGCCTTTACGCGCGGCGATGAGCAAGGTGCCGCGCTTGCGCAAGAGCGCGAGCGCGGGGTTGACAATCGCCGCGCCGCCGCCGCTCGCATCGATGACGATATCCGCCATGCGGCCGCCGGTGATCCGCGCGATCGCTTGACCCAGATCTTCCTGGTCGACCATCACACATGGAGGCGCGCCAAATGCCTTCGCGACCGCGAGGCGAGGCGCGGCGCGGGCACGGCCCGCGCCGCGGATCGGCGCGGCACCCGGGGCCTTGGCCGCGACGACCCAGCCGAGGCCTT
>CAYMNX010000747.1:0-5437 GCA_964391905.1 uncultured Rhizobiaceae bacterium | reverse complement strand
CTCGACAATAATGTGCGCTACAAGGTCGATCCGAACTACGCTACCAACGTGCCGTGCATCTACGCGTTCGGCGATCTTATCGCCGGTCAGAAGCTCGCGCATAAGGCGTCGGAAGAAGTTGTCGTCCTCGTCGAGACGTTGGCGGGACAGCGCCCGCATCTCGATTACGACGCGGTCCCGGCGGTGATCTATACCTGGCCCGAGGTCGCCTCGGTCGGCAAGACCGAGGAAGAGGTGAAGGCCGCGGGCACCGACTATAAGGTCGGTAAATTTCCGTTTTCCGCCAATGCGCGCGCCCGCGCCAACGCCTTCACCGAAGGCTTCGTCAAGATCATCACCGAGAAAGCGACCGACCGCGTGTTGGGCGTCCATATCATCGGTGGCGATGCCGGCACGATGATCGCCGAAGCCGCGATTGCCCTGGAATTCGGCGCCAGCGCCGAGGACATCGCCCGCACCGTCCATGCCCATCCGACCTTGAACGAGGCGGTGAAAGAAGCGGCGCTTGCCGCCGAAGGCCACGCGATTCACATCTGATCGGGTTATTGGGAGCGTAGCGATTCAGCTTTTCGCTCTCGGATGCGCCTTGTCGTAAACAGCGGCGAGGCGCGTCGCATCGACCGCGGTATAGCGCTGCGTCGTCGAGAGGCTCGCATGGCCGAGCAATTCCTGGATCGCGCGCAGATCGGCGCCCCCGGCGAGAAGGTGCGTTGCGAAAGAGTGGCGCAGCGCATGCGGTGTCGCGTGCTCGTCGAGACTCAGAAGCGTGCGCAGCTTCGCCATGCGCGCCTGCACCGGGCGAGGTCCGAGCGGACCGCCGCGCGCCGCGACGAAAAGGGGTCCTTCAGGCACAAGCTTAAAAGGGCAAGCGGCGAGATAGTCGGCGACTGCCGCGGCGACCGCCGGTAGAATCGGCACCATCCGCGTCTTGTTGCCCTTGCCGGTGATGGTCATGGCGCCCGCTTTCACCGGCGCCTGGCGCCGCGTCAAGGACAGTGCCTCGCCGATGCGCAAGCCGCCGCCATAGAGCAGGGCGAAGATCGCGAGGTCGCGCTTGCCCTCCCATGCCTTGCGCGCGAGCGTCGGCGCCAAATCCAGCGCGCCCTCCGCCGCCTCGACCGAGAGCGCCTTCGGCACCGGCTTGGCGAGCTTCGGGGTGCGCACGGCGGCAAGCGCCGCGTTCTTTCCGAGCCCGCGTCGATCGAGAAAGCGGAAGAAGCCGCGCAGTACCGACATCGCTCGCGCCGACGAGCTGCGCTTGATTTCCGCCGCGGCGCGGGCCGCGAGAAAGGCGCGGAAATCCGCCGGGCTCAACGCATCGAGCGTGGCGAGAGTCGGCGTTTCCCCGCGATGCGCAACGACGAAGTCGAGAAAAAGCGCAAGATCGCGGCCATAGGCCGCGATCGTGTGCGGTGAGGCGCGGCGCTCGGCCCCGAGCCAGCTCTGCCAGTCGGTGACTGCGTTTTTGAGATCGGGCGCGGCGGCAAATCGCTCCGTCGCGACCGGCGCCGGACTTAGGACGGCAGGTCGAGCCATGCCGCGATGGTGACGCCGAGCGCGCGGGCAAGAAAGGAGAGGAGCTCGGTTCCTTGACCGGTTTGGAATTTTCCCGGCTTGCGCGTGCCGATGCAGAGCATGCCGGCCGGCGCGCGTGCCGCCACCGGCAAGCGAATCAGTGCCGCGGAGCGCACGAGGCCGACGCCATCGCCGAAGAGGCGCGGGTCGCCCCGCATATCCGTCTGTAGTATGACGTCACGCTCGGCGCCCAATACTTCGGCAACCGTGCCGGGATCGAGGATCTGCACGCCGGGATGCGGCAAGCGCGCTCGCGGTGTCGTCTGACCCGAAGCCTGGCGCTCGACCGCGATGGTCACGACATCGGCATCGAGCAGCGCGGCGAGATCGGTGGTCACGATCTGAATCAAATGCTCGAAGCTCTTGGCGGTCAGGATCGCGAGCACGGCGCTGTGCACGCGCGTTTGCGCCGCAAGATTGGCGCGCGTCGTCGCGATCAGGCTCTTATGCTGGCTCTTCAGCGTTGCGATCTCGGCGCGCTGATGATGCACCATGAAATGCTGCATATCGACGACGCGATCGCCGCGGTCGATCCGCGGCGGCGTCAGCACCGCCAAGAGCTCCGGATGCTTCACGAGGAAATCCGGATGGCGCCGCAAATAGCTGGCGACGTCCTCCGCCGCAGGATCCGCAGCCGATCGCCTCGGCTCGGAAGCCGGGAGCGATGGCAACATCGGTTTGTCCTTCGGCAAATCCATTCCTTATCCTAACCGAAAACCTATTCCGCCGCTGCCGCTTTCTCGCCGTCGCCAAGAATTGATTGCCCGGTTTTTTTCCAATCGGCGATGAAGCCTGCGAGTCCCTTATCCGTTAAGGGATGCGCAAACATTTGCCGCAGCACCGCCGGCGGCATGGTGCCGACATGCGCGCCAATTTTGGCTGCCTCGACGACATGCATGGGATGGCGAATCGACGCGACCAGCACCTCGGTCTTGAATTGCGGATAATTGCGATAAATTGTGACGATCTCGCGAATGAGCGTCATGCCCTCCTGACCGACATCGTCGAGGCGTCCGACGAAGGGCGAGACGAAAGTCGCGCCGGCCTTGGCGGCGAGAATCGCCTGCGCCGCGGAAAAGCAGAGCGTTACGTTGACCATCGTGCCTTCCTGCGCCAAGGCGCGGCAGGTCTTGAGCCCGTCCGGCGTCAGCGGCACTTTCACTGTCACATTCTTTGCGATCTTGGCGAGCTTGCGGCCTTCGGCGAGCATGGTCGGCGCATCGGTCGCCGTGACTTCGGCGCTCACCGGGCCGGGCACGACGTCGCAAATCTCGCGCACCACGTCGAGAAATTTGCGCCCGCTCTTTGCCACCAGCGACGGGTTGGTGGTGACGCCATCGACGAGCCCCGTCGCGCCAAGATCGCGGATCTCGCTGAGCTCCGCCGTGTCGATGAAGAATTTCATGCGCGTACCTCTTTCCACTTCCTAGCGCATCGCCGTCTTTCTGATTAAAAGTCTAGCCCATGCCAGAGGGCAGCGCCAGTTCCGCCGAGGGCACGGAACGCCGCGTCAGCGTGTTGCTGCCGCTGCCCTTGGACGGTGCCTATGACTATCGCGTCCCGCAGGGCATGAAGCTGGCGCCGGGCGATTTTGTCGCTGTGCCGCTCGGGAACCGAAAGCTTTCGGGCATGTTATGGGGCCCGGCCTCGGGCGATGTCGAAGCGGCAAAGCTCAAATCCGTCGTCGCGCGGCTCGATGCTCCGGCGATGACGGAGGAGTTGCGGCGGCTGATCGATTGGGTTGCGAATTACACGCTCGCGCCGCCCGGCGCGGTGCTGCGCATGGCGATGAGCGTGCCCGATGCGCTCGATCGGCCACGCGCGCTGCAAGGCTTTGCCTTGAGCGACAGCGGCCGCGCGGCGCTCGCGAGCGATGACAAGACGATGACCAAGGCGCGGCGGCGAGTCTTAGGGATTGCGGCCGAAGGGTACGTCGCCACCGCCGCCGATCTGGCGCGCCGCGCCGGCTGCGGCGTCGGCGTGGTAAGGGCGCTCGCGGCCGCCGGGATGCTGCGACCGGTCGATCTGCCGCGCCGCCTGCCGCCATCGCGCCCCGATTTCCGCCGCGAGCGTGTTGCCTTGTCGCCGGCGCAAGAAGCAGCGGCCGGCGAGCTTCAAGGACTCGTCGAGAGCGGCGGTTTTTCCGTCACGCTCTTGGACGGCGTCACCGGCTCGGGCAAGACCGAGGTTTACTTCGCTGCCATCGCCGCGTGTCTCGCCAAGGGCAAGCAGGCGCTCGTGCTCTTGCCGGAGATCGCGCTATCGGCGCAATGGCTCGATCGCTTCGCCGAGCGCTTCGGCGTGCAGCCCGCGCTCTGGCATTCGGAACTCGGCCACGCGCAGCGTCGCGATACTTGGCGCGATATCGCGGAAGGTCGTGTCGCGGTGCTGGTCGGCGCGCGCTCCGCCTTGTTCCTGCCTTTCCCCGATCTCGGTCTCATCGTCGTCGATGAGGAGCAGGATCTCTCCTTCAAGCAGGAAGACGGCGTCATCTATCACGCGCGCGATATGGCCGTGGTACGCGCCTCGCTCGCGAAGATTCCGATCGCGCTCGTCTCGGCGACGCCCTCGCTCGAGACGCTCGTCAATGTCGAGCAGGGGCGGTATCGCCGTCTCCATCTGCCGGCGCGCTTCGGCGCGGCGCGTCTGCCGGAAATCCGCGTCGTCGACATGCGGCGCAATCTGCCCGAGCGCCAGCGCTTTCTCTCGCCGCCGCTCGTCTCTGCCTTGCGCGAGACCTTGGAGGCAGGCGAGCAGGCGATGCTGTTCCTCAATCGCCGCGGCTATGCGCCGCTCACGCTCTGCCGCAGCTGCGGCCATCGCCTCGAATGCCCCAATTGCACCGCCTGGCTCGTGGAGCATCGCCTCACGGGGCAATTGCAATGCCATCATTGCGGTCACGCCGAGCCGCTTCCGGCGCTTTGCCCCAATTGCGGTGCCGAGAAGAGCTTCGTTCCTTGCGGCCCCGGCATCGAGCGGCTCTCCGAGGAAATGGCGGCGCGCTTTCCCGAAGCACGATTGGGAATCATGGCGTCCGATACTTTGACTGGCCCGCATGCGGCGGCGGAAATGATCCGTGCGGTGGAGGCGCATGAGATCGATGTCGTGATCGGCACGCAAGTGGTGGCGAAGGGCCACCATTTTCCACTCTTAACCTTGGTCGGCGTCGTCGATGCCGATCTCGGTCTCGAGGGCGGCGATCTGCGCGCCGCCGAGCGAACATTTCAGCTGCTCCATCAGGTGGCCGGGCGTGCCGGCCGTGCCGAGCGGCCGGGCCTCGTCTATCTCCAGACCTGGATGCCGGAGCATGGCGTGATGGCGGCGCTCTTGGCCGATGATCGCGATCGCTTCTTTGCGACCGAGGCGGAAGGCCGCAAGGCGCATGGCATGCCGCCTTTCGGCCGGCTCGCTGCGGTCATCCTGTCGGCGCCCGATGACGAGAGCGCCGATTTCACTGCGCGCGCCTTTGCGCGCGCGGCGCCGCATCTGCCGGGTGTCGAGACGCTGGGGCCCGCGCCCGCGCCGCTGCGTGTGCTGCGCGGCCGCCATCGCCGCCGCTTTCTCGTGAAGGCGCGACGCGACGTCAATCTGCAAGCGGTGCTGCGGCAATGGCTCGCGCGCGTCAGGGTGCCGAGCAATGTACGCGTCCAGGTCGATGTCGACCCGTATAGTTTTTTGTGAGCGCGACTGCAATTTTGCGGCGGAAGACGAGCTAAACCAGCGATTTCTCTTTCACCTTTTGTTGCGTCGCATCGCGCTCGGCATTGGTTTCGGCGCGCTCGAAGCCATGCTCCGACAAATCGAACGCATTGCCTTCGGTATCGCAGCCGCGGAACTCGGCATAGGGACGATCGGCCGGGCG
>CAYMNX010000746.1:0-6741 GCA_964391905.1 uncultured Rhizobiaceae bacterium | reverse complement strand
CGAGGAAGCGAAGCTCGAGCTCGGCTTGATCTAGCCGCACCACCGCTGTTATTTACTCGCGGCTTTCGCAGGCGCCGCTTGCGCTCTGCGCTCTCTTGCGATGTCTCGCACATTTTGCCGCAACGATCAGGGCACGGGGGTACGCCATGGGGGCGCTCAATGGCATCGAGCACGTGATCGTGCTCATGCTCGAGAATCGTTCCTTCGACTGCATGCTCGGCAAGCTCTACCCGAAGAGCGCCACTTTCGACGGACTCGCGGGCGATGAGAGCAACCCGTTCCGGCGGCCCGACGGCAAAACCGTCATCGTGCCCGTTTGGAATGATGGGGGCATGCCGCCCGAGACGGCGACGATTCCCGATCCTGATCCCGGCGAGCTCTTCACCGACATCAATATGCAGCTCTTCGGCCCGCCGGGCACGCCGACGCCCTTGCCGCCGCCGATGAGCGGGTTCGTGCAGAACTATATGGCGCAGCCGCAAACGGATCGCCCTTTCGATCCGAAAGCCGTGATGCACCACTTCATGCCGCGGCAAGTACCCGTGATCAGCACGCTCGCCAAGGCTTTCGGCGTCAGCGACCAGTGGTTTGCCTCGGCGCCATGCCAGACCTGGCCCAATCGCTTCTTTGCGCATTCGGGCACTTGCGCGGGCCATGTCGACAATAGCCGCTTCCACCTGCCTTACGATCAGCCGACGATCTTCGGACGCTTGCGCGATAAGGGAAAAACTTGGCGCGTCTATTATCACGATGTGCCGCAAGCGCTGACGCTTCGCGACATCCTGCTCGATACCTTCACGCATTTTCGGCATTTCGATGATTTCCTCGACGATGCGCAGAACGGCGTTTTGCCGAATTACAGCTTCATCGAGCCGCGCTATTTCACCGACGACATTCTGGGCTTCGTGCCCAACGACCAGCACCCGCCGCACAACGTCGCTTACGGCGAGCAGCTCATCGCCGATGTCTATAACGCCGTGCGCAGCGCGCCGACGTGGAAGCAGACCCTGCTCATCATCACCTATGACGAGCATGGCGGCATCTACGATCACGCGCCGCCGCCCACGGCTATGCCGCCCGATGCGCAGCGCCCCGATGGCTTTGCTTTCGATCGCTACGGCGTCCGCGTTCCGGCGGTGATCATCTCGCCCTACATGCCGCCCGGCAGCATCGTGCGGGCCGCACCGACGGGGCTGCCGCATCAAGGCCCGCCTTATCCCTTCGACCACAGCTCGATCATCAAGACCTTGCGCCTTCTCTTCGATCTCGGCCCCGCGCTTACCGCGCGCGATGCGGCGGCGCCCGATCTCTTGAGCGCGCTCAGCCTCGCTGATCCTGAGAATGATGGGCCGCTCAGCATCACGCCGAGCGCGGCGCGGCCCGATGCGGCGGAAGTGGCCGCACGCGCCAAGGCGCCGCCCAACGACATGCAGCGGAATCTCTGCCGCATGGCGGGCGCGCTGCCCAGCTCTGCCGCAAACGCGACGCTCGTTCCCGCCACAGTCGCGATGGCGTGCAAGGATGCGCTTGCGCGAATAAAATCATTCCTTGATAAGTTATAGAGGGCAATGACGGGGAAAATTCACGCAATTGTTACAGCGGGCATCAAAACCGCCTGCCATCATCGCGCGGTTGAATAGTTCGAATAGGAGGGACCGATGAACAGCATCTTGAGAACGGGGATCATGATGGCGGGCGCCGGCTTGCTTCTTGCGAGCGGTGCTTTTTCCGTCACGGCGCAGGACGCCGGCAAGGAAGCCGCGATCAAGGCGCGCCAGGACTTCATGCAAGACCAGCAGCACGCGGTCAATGCGATCAACAACTTTGCCAAGGGCACCGGCGATCGCTCCGCCGCCATCGACGCTGCCAACAAGCTCGTCGATCTGTCGAAGCAGATGGAAGTGAAATTCGCGGCGCTCTTTCCGCCCGGCACGAGTAGCGCGGATGTCCCCAAGAGCAAGGCCAAGCCCGAGCTGTGGCAGCATCTCGACGAGCTCAAGGGCGTGCCCGCGAAGCTGCATGACGCCGAGCTGAAGCTCGTCGACGTGGTGAAGACGGCCGATCCTCAAACCGTGGGCGATACAATGCGCGCCACCTATCGCGACACTTGCAACGCGCTCTGTCACGACAGCTATCGCGTGCCGAGCCGGCCTGGCTGATAGCGCCGGCCGCTTCCTTCATTGTTGCCGCCGAGGTGCGATGAAACGGGCTGGGGTCGCCTTTCTCGCCTTCTTTCTTGGCATTGCCGGGACGGCACGGGCGGCGGATGACGCAGCCGTCCGGCGTGGCGCCTATCTTTATGCTGCCGGCGATTGCGATGGCTGTCATACCGACAAGAAAGGAGGCGGTGCGCAAGCCGCCGGCGGCCGTGCGCTCGCAACCCCCTTCGGCACGTTCTACGGGCCCAATATCACGCCCGATCCGGCGACCGGCATTGGCAAATACAGCCTCGCCGATTTCAAGCGCGTGCTGCGCGAGGGGAGGGACGATGCCGGGCGCTACCTCTATCCGGTCTTTCCCTTTTCGTCCTTCACCGGGATGAGCGATGCCGATATCGCCGATCTCTACGCCTATGTGATGAGCCTGCCGCCGGTACGGCAGCCCTCGCGTCGCCACGAGGTGCGGTTTCCGTTCAACTTTCGCTTTCCGCTGATCGGCTGGCGGCTCTTGTTCTTCACCGAGGGGCCGCTGCAGCCGGTCGCGGGGCAGAGCGATGAATGGAACCGCGGCCGCTATCTCGCCGAGGCCGTGGTGCATTGCCAGGAATGCCACACGCCGCGCAATATTTTCGGTGCGCTCGATCATGCGCATGCCTATGCCGGCAATCCCAAGGGGCCGGATGGCCAGGATGCACCCGATATTACCGCCGACAAGAAGGCCGGCATCGGCGACTGGAAGCTCGAGGATATTATCGAGGTACTGAAGACCGGCACGACGCCTGACGGCGAATTTGTCGGCAAAGGCATGGCCGAGGTCGTTGACGGCACCGCGAAGCTCACCGATACCGATCGGCGCGCGATCGCCGTCTATATCCAATCGCTGCCGGCCCTCCCGCAAACGCCGAAGTAGCATCGCCGACGGGACCCAAGCCATCCCTCGCGCCGTGAAGCCGCGGCTGTTATCTTGTGGGCCCATTCCCGTTATGTGAACCTTCGCCGTCATGGCGCCGATCATCCATACCGAGAAGCTTTCGAAAACCTTCGCCGGGCGCGGGAGAGAGGTCGTCGAAGCGGTGCGCGCGATCGATCTCGAGGTCGAAAAGGGCGAGATTTTCGGACTGCTCGGCCCCAACGGCGCCGGCAAGACCACGACCATGCGCATGCTTTGCACGTTGCTCGTGCCGACCAGTGGTCGCGCCATGGTCGCGGGCTTCGACCTCATCACCGCGCCGCATGAGGTGCGCCGCCGCATCGGCTATGTCGGGCAGAAGGGTGGCATGGAGCCGGTCGCGACCGGCCGCGAGAATCTGATGCTGCAAGCGCAGCTCTATCGTCTCGGCCGGGAGGAGGCGTCGCGTCGCGTCGATGCGCTGATCGCGCGGCTGAGGCTCGACAGCTTCGCTGATCGCAAGGCCGAGACCTACTCGGGCGGGCAGCGGCGGATCTTCGATCTTGCTTCGGGCGTCGTGAACGAGCCTCAATTGCTGTTCCTCGACGAGCCCACGACCGGACTCGATCCGCAAAGCCGTGCGCGCGTCTGGGAAGAGGTGAGGGCGCTCCATGCGCAAGGAACGACGATCCTCCTGACGACGCACTATCTCGAGGAAGCGGACGTGCTGTGCAACCGCGTCGCGATCGTCGATTTCGGCAAGATCGCGGCGCTCGACACGCCCGCTGCGCTGAAGCAGCAGATCGCCGGCGACATCATCACCCTCGGCTATGACGGCGAGGCGCAGCGTGCGGCGGCCGCGGATCAGCTGCGGGAGAAGACCTCGATCCGCGAGCTTCACGACACCGACGGCGCACTGCAGCTCTTTGTCGACAAGGGCGACGAGGCGCTGCCCGAAATCATGCGCATCCTGGGGCAGGGCCATGTCCCGCCGAAAACGGTGCATTTGTCGCGGCCCTCGCTCGACGATGTGTTCTTGAAGCTCACCGGCCGCAGCCTCAGCAAGTCGGAGCATGCCGATTAGGAGCCGACATCATGCGCGACACCTATCTCATCATGGTCAACGAGATTCGCGTCACCTTCCGCAACCCGTTCTGGATTTTCCATGGCCTCGTCCAGCCGGTGATCTATTTGCTGTTGTTCGGGCCGCTCCTCAACGGCGTCGCCGGAACAAGGGGCTTTCCGTCCGACAATGCGATCCAGTTCTTCGCGCCGGGGCTTCTCATCATGAATGCGCTCTTCAGCGCCGGCTTCGTCGGCTTCAGCCTCCAGGACAAGGTCGATTGCGGCTTCCTGGAGCGTCTACGCGTGACGCCTGTCAACCGTTTGGCCCTCGCCATGGGGCTGATCCTCGTCTCCTCGATCGAGCTCTTGGTTCAGAGCGTGGCGCTGGTGCTCTGCGCGCTGCTCTTTGGGCTGCGCTTCGACCCGTGGGGCGGCTTGCTGCTGGTCGCGCTGCTCCTCCTCATCGGCGTCGCCATGGCCTCGATCTCCTTCACCCTGGCGCTTATCACCCGCGAGGGCGGCATGCTTGCCGGCGTCACCAATACTTTCGTGCTACCGCTCCTCATCCTCTCCGGTGTCATGCTGCCGGTCAGCTTCGGCCCCCCGATCATCCAGGCGCTCGCGCGAATCGATCCGTTTCTCTATGCCGTCAACGCCGCCCGAGCCTTGATCGAGGGGTCGCTCGCCGATGCCTCGGTCGTTGCCGCTTTCCTGATCTTTGCCGCTCTATCGATCATTGCCCTTGCGGTGTTCATTCGCGGCATGCGCGAGGCGGTCGCATAGCTGCCATCTCCTCGCTTCAATGTTCGTACTCACGCGTTTGACATCGACGCGGCGCTCCGATGGCTTTATGATGGCAATAGGGACGAATCGTTTTGGGTGAGATCATGTTGTTCAGGAAGCATCTGGGGGCGGGCGATGAGTATGGCATCGCCCAAGGGCAGCGTTTTCGCTCGCGGAGCGCCAAATCCCTGGTCTGGGAAGTCAGCGCCGTCCACCGCTATGCGTGGGAGGCGACGCCGCATGTGCGGCTGCGCCGCGTCGGCGTGCCCGGTGACGTGAAAACGATTGCCCTGGACACGCTGCAGGACGATCGCTATTTCGAGCCTGCTGGCTGATTACCCGCCGAGGCCCCGTTCGGGGCCGTTAGGACGATCTCAAGGAACCCAGCACTAGCATGGCGGTTGGAGGGTGGCTTTGGCTCGCCCCATCCGCGTGGAAGCGTGTTTTATGCTGTACCAAGCCTATCAGGCCCAGAGCGACGCATTTGCCCCTTTCCGCTGGATCGCGCGAGCGGGGCAGGAATTCCTTAACCATCCCTGGCTCGCCTTCCGCGACCATCCCGCCTTCCGCCACGCCGCGGCGGCCTGCGAACTCATGTCGCGCCTCGGAATGTCGCACCGGAGGCCCGATTTCGGCATCGACCACGTCATGATCGATGGAGCACGAGTCGCGGTGACGGAGGAGGCGGTCGAGCGCACGCCCTTTTGCACGCTCCTCCATTTCCGCAAGGACATGGCGCTGCCGCAAAAGCGCGTCCTGATCGTCGCGCCGCTCTCCGGTCATTTCGCGACCCTGTTGCGCGGCACGGTCGAAACCGTGCTGCCCGATCACGATCTCTACATCACCGACTGGGAGAACGCGCGCAACGTGCCGCTGCGCCATGGCCGGTTCGATCTCGACGATCACATCGATCTGATGATCCATTTCATGCGCACGCTCGGCCCCGATCTTCATGTGGTGGCGGTGTGCCAGCCTTCCGTGCCGGTGCTCGCGGCCGTCGCCCTCATGGCGGGGGAGAATGATCCGGCCCAGCCCAAGACACTGACCTTGATGGGCGGGCCGATCGATACCCATGCCAATCCGACCGCGGTCAGCCGCTTCGCCGAGGCTCATTCCCTGCAATGGCTCGAGCGCCATGTCATCGACACGGTGCCGATGCGCTATCCGGGCGCCTTCCGCCGCGTCTATCCCGGCTTCCTGCAGCTCGCCGGCTTCATGAGCATGAATCTCGACCGCCACGTCACGGCGCATGTCGATCTCTACCGTCATCTCGTCGAGGGTGATGACGCGAGCGCCGAGGCAAAGCGCAAATTCTATGACGAGTACACGTCGGTGATGGATTTGCCGGCGGATTTTTATCTGCAGACCATCGATCGCGTGTTCCATCGTCGCGACTTGGCGCTCGGCTGCCTCCTCTCGCGCGGCCGCCTCGTCGATCCCGGCGCGATCAAGGAGACGGCGGTGCTGACGGTCGAGGGCGAGAAAGACGATATCTGCGCCGTCGGCCAGACCTCGGCCGCGCATGCGCTCCTGACCGGCCTGCCGAAAAAGAAGCGCACGCAGCATGTACAGCCGGGCGTCGGCCATTACGGCGTCTTCAACGGCCGGCACTGGCGCAACGAAATCTATCCGCGGGTCCGCGACTTCATCCGCCAGCACGGATGAGCTAATCTCTCAAAAACGGATCGGCCGGGCCGACCGGCAAGGGCGCGATCCGTCCCTTGGGAGGGCCTCATGGCGCGATCGGGCAAGACCATCATCACCTGTGCGGTCACGGGGTCGATCCACACCCCGACCATGAGCCCCTATCTGCCGGTGACGCCCGACGAAATCGCGGAGCAAGCG
>CAYMNX010000745.1:0-1956 GCA_964391905.1 uncultured Rhizobiaceae bacterium | reverse complement strand
ACAATCTATCAGCCCGCGCCGGTCGTTCGCGCGTCGGTGCTCGCACTCCATCCCGAGATCGAGACGATCCTCGACCCGGCGTTTCGTTCGCTGACGCTTGAGACACTGCAACGCCTCAATGCCGCTATCGCCGTCGATGGCGATGACGCCGAGTCCGTCGCGACCGATTATCTCACCGCCAATGGCTTCCTCAAATGAGGATCGCCCTCCATGGCCGCGTTCGTCTCCTGCTGATCTTGATCGCCGTCGTGGCTTGCGCCTTCACGGGCTTCGTCAGCGAGGCGCCCAATCGCCTCGTCTCGGGTCGACCGCTTGCGATCTGGCAGGTCTCGGGCGCGCCGATCCTCGGCGGCATCTGCGTACTGACCGCGGCGCTGGTCGCGAGCGCGTTTCTGCGGCCGAGAAAGCGTGTCGAGATCGCGGTTCTTGTGCTGGCGAGCGGCGTGCTTCTGCTCTTGGCCGTCGATGCCGGCACGAGCGCCCGCGCCCTCATGGCCGGAGCGCGCCCCGCGACGCGCATCGCGCTTGGTCCGGCTTTCTGGATCGCCATGTTTTGCCTCGCCCTTATCATCATCGGCGCGCTGCAACGCCTTGAAGCAAGGCCGACCGCCTGTCTTCTGGTCATCGCCGCCCTTGCCGTCCCGCTCGCGGCTTTGGCCATGAATGGAGCCTTCGACCAGCTGTCGCTGCTGCGCGAATATGCGGCGCGCCGAAGCATGTTCGATGGCGCGCTTCTTCGCCATGTCGTGCTCGTCATCGCCGCGGTCGCGCTTGCCCTTGCGATCGGGGTGCCGCTCGGCATTCTGGTCGCGCGCCGGCCGCGCCTTGACGGCGCGATCTTCGGCACGCTCAATCTCCTGCAAACCGTCCCGTCCATCGCCTTGTTCGGGCTGCTGATCGTGCCGCTTTCGGCTCTCGCCGCCGCCGTGCCAATACTTGGCGCCTGGGGGATCGGCGGCATCGGCGCCGCGCCGGCGATCGTCGCGCTGGTGCTCTATTCGCTCCTGCCGGTCGCGCGTAATACGGAAGCGGGCCTACGGTCGATCGATCCCGCGGTCATCGACACGGCGCGGGCGATGGGCTTCACCAAGGCGCAGATCTTCTGGCGCGTCGAGGTGCCGCTCGGCATGCCGCGCCTCTTGGCAGGCCTCAGAACCGTGCTGGTGCAAACGATCGGGCTCACCGCGGTTGCGGCGCTGATCGGCGCCGGCGGTCTCGGTACCTTCATCTTTCAGGGTATCGGGCAATACGCGACCGACCTTGTCCTGCTCGGCGCGCTGCCAATCATTCTGCTGGCGCTCGCGGCCGATTTCCTGGTGACGCTCGCGGCACAGCTTTTCGACAGAAGGCCATCATCATGATCGAGCTCGACGGTGTGACGAAGCGCTATGGTACGAAGCTGGTCGTCGACCGCGTCTCTTTCTCGGTCCAGCGCGGCGAATTCTGCGCGCTGGTCGGGCCCTCGGGCGCGGGCAAATCGACGCTCCTGCGCCTCGTCAACCGACTCATCGAAGCCAGCGCGGGAACGATCCGGATCGATGGCACGGACATCGCGGAACAGCCCGTCGTCGCGCTGCGCCGCCGCATCGGCTACGCGATTCAATCCGTGGGACTCTTTCCGCATTGGACAATCGCCGCCAATATCGCGACCGTGCCGCGGCTTCTCGCCTGGTCGGAAGCGCGCATCGCGGCGCGGATCGACGAGCTCCTGAACCTCGTTCAGCTCGATCACGACGCGATGCGCGACAAGTACCCGCATCAGCTCTCGGGCGGGCAGCAACAGCGCGTCGGCGTCGCGCGCGCGCTCGCAGCCGATCCCGATCTCCTGCTGATGGACGAGCCATTCGGCGCGCTCGATCCGGTCACGCGGCAAGCGCTGCGCGCAGAGCTGGCGCAGATTCATCAAACGACCGGCAAGACCATCCTGTTCGTGACGCACGACATCGACGAAGCGCT
>CAYMNX010000744.1:0-3944 GCA_964391905.1 uncultured Rhizobiaceae bacterium | reverse complement strand
AAGACGAAGCCGATGTTCACGAAGATGGCCGAGGTCGGGCAGGAGGTGCGCGCCGAAGCGCTCCAGGTCCCCCAGTCCGATGCCCTTTTGAACGCAGCTTCGAGCCGCGCATGACCGGTGCTCTCGGGAACATGGCGACGGGCGAAGGGGATCGTGAGAAGGCCGATCGGAACGTTGATCCAGAAAATCCATTGCCAGGCGATGCCGCCCGCGATCGCGCCGCCCACGACCGGCCCGGCGATGAGCGCAAAGCCGGTGAAGCCCGTAAAGAACCCCAATGCCTTGCCGCGCTCCTGCGGCGGGAACGCCGCGCTCAGAAGCGACATCGCGAGCGGCATGATCAGCGCGCCGGCGGCGCCTTGCACGGCGCGCGCGGCGATCAGCCAGCCAATGCTCTGCGCCAACGCGCAAGCGGCGGATGCGGCGATGAAGAGAGCAAGGCCGATGACGAAGAAGCGCCGTCGTCCGAAGCGATCGCCGAGAGCGGCGCCGGTCAATAGCAGCACGGCAAAACTCAAGATATAGGCGTTGACCGTCCATTCCAGCATCTCGATCGAGGCGCCGAGATCGTGCTGCATCGTGCTCAGCGCCGTCATGACCACCTGCGAATCGAGCGATACCATGAAGGACGCGAGCGAGGTGAGAGCGAGGATCCAGCGCTTTGCCGTGTCTGTCTTTGAATTGGTCATGAGTTTTCCTTCGAGGCGAAACCATCGATGGGGCGCGATGGCGCCTTCTCAGTGGGCAGGATCAACCGTGGTGGACATAGGTCACGTCGCACACCACGGCGTCGAACTTGGCAATCGCCGCGATGCGCTGCAGATAAGGACCCATCTCGGGGTTTTGCCGCATCGCGTCGATGTCTTTGACGCTCTGCCACTGCGAATAGACGATGACGCGCCGGGAATCCTTGCCGCAGAGGAAATTCGTTGAAATCCAGCCGGGCGTCTTGCTGATCATCGTCTCCGTGCTTCCTTTCAGAAGCTCGATCAGCTCTTGGTGATTTTCCGGCTCGACGGTGAAGATGTTGATGAGGGTGGTCATTCCATTGTCGACGCGGATTGTCGTGTCCATTTGCCGCTCCTTGTCCTGGCCGCCGGTTTCGGGGCTACCACCATGAGACGAAGGGGAGGGGCAGAAGGATTCGCAGGCTGAAATTTTGTCCTAAAAATTTTTTGCCCCCCCCGAATCCTTCGACCGGTCCTGATCGTCTAGGAGGTAGGACGCATCGAAGAAGGACCTATGCTCATGAGACGGACGGTCGTACGCTACAAGGCAAAGCCGGAGATGGTGCACGAGAACGAGCGCCTGATCGCGAACGTCTTCAAGGAATTGCATGCCAAATCGCCAGGAGACATTCGCTACATGGTCTTGAAGCTCGCGGACGGCTCCTTCATCCATTTCGCGACCGCCGCGGCCGAGAGCGCGGGAACGCCTCTGCAACGGCTCGAGGCATTTCGGACATTTCAAAGCGGTGCCAAAGAGCGATGTCTCGAGCCGCCCCTGGCGAGCGAGGCCACGGTCGTGGGCAACTATCGGATGCTGTTTGATGAGTGATGACGGGAACGAGACGGCAGGAAGCGCGCAGCTAACGCGCGCGAGCTTCGACCGCTTGCTCGGCCAGTTGCGGCCGAAGCTCCACCGCTATTGTGCGCGCATGACCGGCTCGGTCATTGAGGGCGAAGATGTGGTTCAGGAAGCGCTTGTCAAAGCGATCGAGGCCTTTCCGGCGGACGGCTCGATCGTCAATCCCGAAGGGTGGCTCTTTCGCATCGCGCACAATGCGGCTCTCGATTTTCTCCGCCGCCGCGCGCGGCACGATGCCCGTAGCGACGATAAGGATCTGGAGATGATCGTCGACCCTCAAGACAGCGTGGCGGATCGCGAGATCGCCGCGACGAGCCTCAGGACCTTCATGCGCCTGCCGGTGGCGCAGCGCTCGAGCATCATTCTGATGGATGTGCTCGGCTATTCGGTCGACGAGATCGCGGGGGTCACCGAGGCGACGGCCGCGGCGGTGAAGGCCGCGCTCCATCGCGGCCGGGCGCGGCTGCGCGAGCTCGCGCAAGAGCCCGAGGATCTTCCGCCGCCGGCTCTGGCCGAGACCGAGCGCGCGCGTCTCACCGCCTATATCGATCGCTTCAATGCGCGCGACTTCGACGCGGTGCGCAACATGCTCGCCGACGAGGTGCGGCTCGATCTCGTCAATCGGCTCCGCTTGAGCGGCAAGAGCGAGGTCCGGAACTATTTCACGCGATATGACAGCGCGACGCACTGGTTCTTCGTGCCGGGCTTCGTCGACCGCCGGCCGGCGGTGCTGGTGCGCGACCCCGCCAATCTCGCGGCGCGCCCGAAATATTTCGTGCTCCTCGAATGGGGCGAGAGCGGGCTCGTGCAGATCCGCGATTTTCTCTATGCGTCCTACGTGACGGACGAGGCGGAGCTTGTAACGCTCGACTGAGCGTCACACCGCCTTGAGCGTCGGCTTCGCCGGCGTGATCGCCGCTTCCATCGCCGGGAAGTCGGGCACCGAGCCCCACATGCAGAAAGAGGTAAGCGTTGGGGGGAATTGACGCGGGCGATAGGTCGCTTCCTCTTCGGGCGAGATGTGCTTCACGCCGCAGGAATATTCATAAACCATATTGTCGGGCCCGTAGAAATAGAGCATCACCGCGGTCGAGAGCGGATGCCGCCCCGGGCCCCAGGCGATCTTCACGCCCTTTTCCTTGAGGAAATAATAGGATTTCATCACATCGTCGATGTCTTCGACCTGGTGATTGATGTGTTGCACGCCGGGGCGCGTCGCCGGAAACATGGCGATCGAATGGTGGCAGGTGCTGATGCGCAAGAGCGGCGCATCCCCGAGCCAATCCGAGACCCGCGCGCTGCAGAGCTCAGTCCAGAACTTCTCGTCGCGTGGCGCATCGGTCGAGTTGAGGCCGATATGCGAGAAATGGGTGATCCCGGCATCGCGGCTCGGGAAATAGCGCGTGCCCGAGTGATAGGGACGCGCGACGAACTCGATCTTGTTGCCGGTCGGATCGACGGATTGGAGAACGCCCTTGGCGCGGCGCAGCTCGCATTCCTCTTTGTTGGCGGCACGAGTACGATAGCCGGCCTTGTCGAGCACCGCGCCAGCGGCGTCGAAATCCGCCGGATCCTTCAGATCGAAGCCGACGGTGTGATCGCTCGGATCGCCTTCGAAATAGACGAGGGTGTGATCGCGCGTGTCGCCGCGCACCGCCACCTTGTCGCTGCGGAAATACGCAGCCTTGCCCTCGCGCGCAACGAGCTGCAACCCGATGATCTTGGTCGCGAACTCAATCGCGCCCTCGAGATCGCGGGTGCCCAGCCGCACATAGCGGATGTCTTGCAGATTGATCATAGCTATCCCTCCCGCCCGCTAGGCTAGGTCCGGGAATTTGTCGGCGCAAGACCGCTATTGGGGCGCGGCGGTGTCCGGTGGCGGCATATAGCCGTCGCTGAGAGTCAGCAGGAAGGTGACGATGTCGTCGATCTCCGATGCGTCGAGGGCAGGCTTGTCGCCGGCGTGACGGTCGAAGGGCGGCTCGATATTGATGTTCTCCCGATAGGCCGGCGGCAGGTCGTCGTATTTCTGCACGCGGCCGTCCTTGTCGCGGGGATACCATCGGCCCGGATCGGTCTCGCGCTCGGCGTAGAACTCGATCACCTGGCGCAAGCTGTGGAACACGCCGTTGTGGAAAAAGCTCTTCCGCGTCGCGATGTTGCGCAGGGTCGGCGTCTTGAAGAGACCGCAATATTCGTCATGCGTCGCAAGGTCCTTCCGCAACGGGCCGCAGAGGCCGAGATCATAATAGTTCGGGTCGGCATTGGCCGCGATCGCCGGGTTGCGCGGTACGCCCAAGGCGATGAGCCCGTAATCGGTGAATTGCGGCGGTGTGCCGTCATTGCCGCGCTGGCTC
>CAYMNX010000743.1:0-8666 GCA_964391905.1 uncultured Rhizobiaceae bacterium | reverse complement strand
AGAAGAATTTCTTCGGCGGGCACGGCATCGTCGGCGCGCAGGTGCCGATCGGCACGGGCCTCGGCTTTGCCCATCACTATCGCGACAACGGCCGCATCTCCGTCACCTTCATGGGCGACGGTGCGATGAATCAGGGCCAGGTGTCGGAGAGCTTCAACATGGCGGCGCTGTGGAAGCTGCCGGTGCTCTATGTCATCGAGAACAACAAATACGGCATGGGCACGTCGGTGACGCGCGCCGCGGCCGCGCATGACCTCTTCGGCCGCGGCGCGCCGTTCGGAATTACCGGCGAGCAGGTCGACGGCATGAATGTTATCGCGGTGATGCAGGCGGCGGAGGAGGCGGTCGATTACGTCCGCTCCGGCAAAGGCCCCTATATCCTCGAGATGCAGACCTACCGCTACCGCGGCCATTCGATGTCCGACCCGGCGAAATACCGTAGCAAGGACGAGGTCAATCGGATGCGGCAGGAGCACGATCCGATCGACCAGATGAAAAGCCGCCTGGTCGAGGCGAGCCTCGCCGATGAGGCGAAGCTCAAGGAGATCGACAAGGAAATTAAGGATATCGTCACGGCAGCGGCGGAGTTCGCGCAAGACTCGCCCGAACCCGATCCGTCGGAGCTTTGGACCGACGTTTACGCCGAGGCATGACCGATCATGCCAATCGAAGTGTTGATGCCGGCGCTCTCGCCAACCATGACCGAGGGCAAGATCGCCAAGTGGCATAAGCAGCCGGGGGACAAGGTCAAAGCCGGCGACATTCTCGCCGAGATCGAGACCGACAAGGCGACGATGGAGATGGAGGCGGTCGACGAGGGCACCTTCGCCAAGATCATCGTGCCCGAAGGCACCGAGCATGTCGCGGTCAATCTGCCGATCGCGGTGATCGCCGGCGAGGACGAGGATGTCGACGCCGCGGCGAAAGCGGCGCCGGCGCAGCCGCAGCCAAGGCCCTCGACGCCGGCGCAAGAAGCGCCGGTCGAGCAGGTTGCGAAGACCCAGGCGCCGCAACCCGCCGCCGCGCCCATACCGCCGCAGCATAAGCCGCCCGCGGGCGAGCAGGAATGGACCGGGCCGACGGTGACGCTCACCGTGCGCGAGGCTTTGCGCGACGCCATGGCGGAAGAGATGCGCCGCGACGACACGGTTTTTTTGATGGGCGAAGAGGTCGCGGAATATCAGGGTGCCTATAAGGTGAGCCAGGGGCTGCTGCAGGAATTCGGCGCGCGCCGCGTCATCGACACGCCGATCTCGGAGCATGGCTTCGCCGGGCTCGGCATTGGCGCGGCGATGGGGGGCCTCAGGCCCATCGTCGAATTCATGACCTGGAACTTCGCCATGCAGGCGATGGATCAGCTTATCAATTCGGCGGCGAAGACGCGCTACATGTCGGGTGGGCAGATGAGCTGCCCGATCGTTTTTCGCGGACCCAACGGCGCCGCCGCGCGGGTCGCCGCGCAGCACAGCCAGGAATATGGCAGCTGGTACGCCCATGTGCCGGGCCTCAAGGTGATTGCGCCCTTCACGGCGGCCGATCACAAGGGCCTCCTCAAATCGGCGATTCGCGACCCCAATCCGGTGATCTTCTTGGAGCATGAGCTGCTCTATGGCGGCAGCTTCCCGGTGCCCGACGCGCCCGATTACATCGTGCCCATCGGCAAGGCCCGGATCGCGCGACCGGGCGATCAGGTCACCATCACCGCCTATTCGCGCATGGTGCAATTCGCGCTCGAAGCCGCCGACGCGCTCGAGAAGGAAGGCATCTCCGCCGAGGTGATCGATCTCCGGACCTTGCGGCCGCTCGATATCGAGACGGTCATCACCTCCGTGCAGAAGACCAATCGCCTCGTTTCCGTCGAGGAAGGCTGGGCTTATGCCGGGATCGGCAGCGAGATCGCGGCGCAGATCATGGAGCACGCTTTCGACTGGCTCGACGCGCCGGTCCATCGCGTGTCGGCGAAGGATGTGCCGCTGCCCTATGCCGCCAATCTCGAGCGGCAGGCCCTGCCGCAAGCGGCCGACATCGCCGCCGCCGCCAAAGCCGTGCTTTATCGCTGAGGCGGGGGAGAAACGATGCCAATCGAACTCCTGATGCCCGCGCTCTCGCCGACCATGACCGAGGGCAGCATTGCCAAATGGCACAAAAAGGAAGGCGACGCAGTCAAGGCCGGCGACGTCATCGCCGAGATCGAAACCGACAAGGCGACGATGGAATTCGAGGCGGTCGACGAAGGCACGATCGGCCGCATCCTCGTGCCCGAGGGCGCGCAAGGCGTGAAGGTCAATCAGCCGATCGCCGTGCTCTTGGAAGAGGGCGAAGACGCGAAGGCGCTCAGCCAGACAAAGCCGGCAGCGCCGGCGCCTGCAGCGCCCCCACCCCAGCCAGAACCCCCTCATTCTCCCGCTTCGCGGGTCCCTCCCTCTCCCCAGCGGGGAGAGGGGGCGGCGCCCCCGTCGCCCGGCTTTAGCCCGTCGGCGCCGAGCACGGCCAGAGGCAATGGCCATGATGCGGGCGCACGCATCTTCGCCAGTCCCTTGGCGCGGCGCCTCGCCGAGCAAGGAAAGCTCGATCTCTCGCGCATCACCGGTTCGGGCCCGCATGGCCGCATCGTGAAACGCGATGTCGAGGCGGCGCTGAAAGGTGGCGGTGCGGCGCCGGCTGCCGCAGCGCGTGCGGCCGCACCGACCGCGCCCGCGCCGGCTGCGCGCGCGCCGGTCCAGCCGGTGACGATGCCGACGCCGAGCGGCGGCGGTATCGTGCGCTACAGCAAGGAGCAGGTTTCGGCCCTCACCGGCAATGTGCCCTACACCGCGATGCCGATCACCGGCATGCGCCGCACCATCGCGACGCGGCTTGCCGAGTCGGAGGTCGTGCCGCATTACTTCCTCACCGTCGATTGCGAGATCGATGCGCTTTTGAAGGCGCGCTCCGACATCAACGACGCGCTCGGCGTCAAGACCTCGGTCAACGACTTCGTCATCAAGGCAGCGGCGCTGACGCTCCGGAAGGTGCCGGCCGTCAACGCCTCCTGGAGCGAGGATGCAGTCCTGCGCTGGGAGGAGGTCGATGTCGCCGTCGCCGTCGCGCTGCCCGAAGGGCTCATCACGCCGATCATCAAGAACGCCGACAAGAAGGCGATCCCGCTGATCTCGGCGGAGATGCGCGAGCTCGCCGAGCGCGCCAAGGCCGGCAAGCTCAAGCTCGACGAGTTCCAGGGCGGCACGATCTCGATCTCCAATCTCGGCATGTTCGGCACCCGCCAGTTCACCGCGGTGATCAACCCGCCGCAAAGCGCGATCATCGCGGTGGGAGCGGGCGAGCAGCGTCCGGTGGTCAAGAACGGCGCCTTGTCGATCGCGACCGTCATGACCTGCACCGCGACCTTCGATCATCGCGTCGTCGACGGCGCGCTCGGCGCGCAATTCATGGCGGCGTTCAAGAAGTTCATCGAGGCGCCGGCGGCGCTGTTGATCTAGTGCCGCGCACTGCCAAAATTTCACCTCGGAGGCACAGAGAGCACGGAGAAAGTTTTTTGGCGCGCTATGCGCGCGATTCTTGTTCTCCGTGACCTCCGTGTCTCCGTGGTTCATCCTCTAGGAAGTCGAGGAGCAAGAGGTTGGCTGACAGCAATTTCGACACGGTGGTGGTGGGTGGCGGTCCGGGCGGCTATGTCGCGGCGATCCGCGCGGCGCAGCTCGGCATGAAGACGGCGGTGGTGGAGCGCGATCAGCTCGGCGGCATCTGCCTCAATTGGGGCTGCATTCCGACGAAGGCGCTCTTGCGCTCGTCCGAGATCAACCATCTGCTCCGTCACCTCGGCGATTACGGCTTCGCGGCGAAAGAGGTGACCTTCGACACGAAGAAGATCGTCGAGCGCTCGCGCAAGGTCGCAAAGCAGCTCTCGAACGGCGTCGGCTTCCTGATGAAGAAGAACAAGATCACCGTGATCGAGGGCCATGCGACCTTGGCCGGCGGCGGCAAGCTCGATGTCGCGAAAGACGGCAAGGCCGTCGACACGGTCGCCGCCAAGAACATCATCCTCGCCACCGGGGCGCGGGCGCGCGCGCTGCCGGGCCTCGAGCCCGATGGCAAGCTCGTCTGGACCTATAAGGAGGCGATGGTGCCGGAAGCCTTGCCGAAATCGCTCTTGGTCATCGGCTCGGGCGCGATCGGCATCGAATTCGCAAGCTTTTATCGCAATCTCGGCGTCGAGGTGACGGTGGTCGAGGTTTTGGACCGCATCCTCCCGGTCGAGGATGAGGAGATATCCGCCTTTGCGAAGCGTGCCTTCGAAAAGCAAGGGATGAAGATCTTCACCTCGACGACGGTCAAAGAGCTGAAGCGCAATGGCAACAGCGTCACCGCGACGCTCGTCAATGGCGAAAAGTCGCAGACCATCGAGGCCGAGCGCGTCGTGCTCGCGATCGGCATCGTCGGCAATGTCGAGAATATCGGCCTCGAGAAAACGAAGGTCAAAGTCGAGAAGACGCATATCGTCGTCGATCAATGGTGCGCGACCGGCGAGCCCGGCATCTATGCGATCGGCGACGTCGTCGGCGCGCCCTGGCTTGCGCATAAGGCGATGCATGAGGGCGTGATGTGCGTCGAGCGCATCGCCGGGCTCAACACCGTCCATCCGCTCAATACGAACAATATTCCGGGCTGCACCTATTGCATGCCGCAAGTGGCGAGCGTCGGCCTGACCGAGAAGAAGGCGAAGGAGGCGGGCTATCAAGTGAAGGTCGGGCACTTTCCCTTCATCGGCAACGGCAAGGCGATCGCCCTCGGCGAGCCCGAGGGCATGGTGAAGACGGTATTCGATGCAAAGACGGGCGAGCTCTTAGGCGCGCATATGATCGGCGCCGAGGTGACGGAGCTCATTCAGGGCTACGCCATCGCCAAGACCATGGAAGGCACGGAGCAGGATTTGATGGCGACGATCTTCCCGCACCCGACCTTGTCCGAGATGATGCACGAGTCGGTGCTCGACGCTTATGGCCGCGCGCTCCACATCTGAGGCTGCGGCAGCGGGGCGATCATGCGCGCGCGAATAAAGCGCTGCGCCGGGATCTCGAACCGCCGATAGGTCAGCCGGCCGAGATAAACGACCAGCGTGAGGTACGATAAAAACACGGCGGGTTGAAGAAAGATGTGGCGCGAGAAGCCCAGTGCGTCGGCTGCGATGACGAGGGCGAGCTCGATCGGGAAATGAATGAGGTAGGTCGAATAGGTCAGCTCACCGAGCCGCGCCAGCTTAGCGAAGGGCGTATGGCCGAAGAAATCCTCCGCCGTAACAGAGAGAAGAACGAGCGCCGCGTCGAAAAGTGTAATGAACTTGTTGTCGATGCCATTGGATCGCGGTATCGAGTCAACCGCCACGGCAACGATACCCAATGGGATCGTCGCGGCGAGAACGAAAAAGACCACCCGGCGGCCGCGCGCCCCGAGCAATGCGTGGAGACGTTCGACCAGCGCGCCGATGAAGAAGAATTTGGCGCAAACGATCACGGGTCTGAGGAAGTCCAAGGCGTCGATATAGCGGCCGACAAGCCAGCATAGGAGCGCGACCGCGACGCAGATGAGGAATTGGAGGCGGACCAGGCGGGCAAGGGAGAAAAAGACGAAGTAGACCGCGATCTCGGCCGAGACGCTCCAAATCGGCCCGTTGAATGTCGAAGGCTGTGACTGCAGCCAGTTCGAGGCCATCGCGAGCTGCTGCAGGAAGTGGGGCGTATCGTTGGGGCCATAGACAAAATCGCTGCCGTGATGCGCCCTATAGAGCGCCTCCAGCAGCGCAACGATCAGCAGCGTGACAAGATGGAGCGGGTAGAGGCGCGACAAGCGGAGCGTGAAGAACAGCCGGCCGCCCACGGTTCCGCGATGGACGTCATCGGCATATTTCCAGCAAAAGATGAAGCCGGACAGGATCCAGAAGATGGCGACCGCGCCGAAGCGGTCGTCGTAGAAAATCGCCAGGAATCGGTAGAAGGGCAGGAGGCGGGAGTCGAAGCTTGAGAGAAAAGCCCAGCTGGTTTCACCAGTCATGAGGAAGTGGCGATAATGCTGCAGGACGACGGCGCAAGCGGCAAAGAAACGAATTCCTTCGAGGGCGTAGAATTTGTTCGTCGTCACGACGGCGTTGCGCGACATACCCCCGGCACCCGACATCCCCCAATATCGATGTCCACTATCGCATGACAGTGTGACAGTTTAGGGATGCCGGAAACCTTGACGATCGAGGCGATTCATTCCAACTCTCTAGGTTAGAGACGGTGCCCGGCCAGAAAGCGAATTTCCATGATCACGCCCGCCTATGTCCGCACCATGGCGGCTTACAATTCCGAGATGAACCGGCGGCTTTATGAGCCGGCCGCGCGCCTCAGCGATGCCGAAAGGAAGCGCGACCGCGGCGCCTTCTGGGGCTCGATCCATCGGACCTTGGTGCATATTCTCTGGGGCGACACCGCCTGGATGTCGCGGTTCGCCGGCTGGGAGAAGCCGCCCGGCGCGCTGAAACAGAGCGCCGAAATGTTCGATGATTTCGCGGAGCTGAAGGCGGCACGCTTCGCCGCCGACGCGCGTATCGAGGCGTGGGCGGCAGCGGTCGAGCAATCATGGCTCGACCGGCCGCTGACCTGGTTCAGCGGCGCCGCCAATCGCGAGGTGACCGCGCCGTGCGGCTTCCTCGTCTCGCATTTCTTCAATCATCAGACGCATCACCGCGGCCAGGCCCACGCGCTCATCACCGCCGCGGGCGAGAAGACCGAGGACACCGACCTTTTCCTGGTCGTGCCGCCGGTGATCGCATGACTATCCGCCATCCCGAAAAGGCGCACCGGCCCGACAATCCCGCGCCGTCCAAGAAGCCCGATTGGATCCGGGTGAAGGCGCCCAACAGCCACGAATTCTTCGAGACGCGCGATTTGATGCGCGAATTGAAGCTCAACACGGTTTGCGAAGAGGCGGCTTGCCCCAATATCGGCGAATGCTGGAAGCAGAAGCATGCGACGGTGATGATCCTCGGCTCCGTCTGCACCCGCGCCTGCAGCTTCTGCAACGTCGCGACCGGCCGTCCCGACCGGCTCGACCCGCACGAGCCACAGCATGTGGCGGAAGCGGCGGCGCGGCTCGGCCTCCATCATATCGTCGTCACCTCGGTCGATCGCGACGACCTCGATGACGGCGGCGCCGGCCAGTTCGTCGCGACCATCAAGGCGATCCGCAAGGCGGCGCCCGAGACGACGATCGAGGTGCTGACCCCCGATTTCCTGAAGAAGGAGGGTGCGCTCGAGCGCGTCGTGGAAGCGCGGCCCGACATCTTCAACCACAATCTTGAAACCGTGCCGCGGCTTTATCAGAGCGTGCGCCCCGGCGCGCGCTATTTCCATTCGCTGCGGCTCCTCGACCGGGTAAAGCAGCTCGATCCGGCGATGTTCACGAAATCCGGCATCATGGTGGGGCTGGGCGAGGATTCGATCGAGGTGCTGCAGGTGATGGATGATCTGCGCGCCGCGGATGTCGATTTCCTCACCATCGGCCAATATCTGCAGCCGACCTTGAAGCACCATGCCGTTGCGCGCTTCGTTCCTCCGGCGGAATTCGAAAGCTATAAACGGCACGCCTTCGGCAAGGGCTTTCTCATGGTCTCGGCCTCGCCCTTGACGCGCTCCTCCTATTTTGCCGGCGAGGATTTTGCAAAGCTCCGCGCCGTGCGCGATGCGAAGCTCGCCGCCGCGACCTGATGCCAACTCACGCCGAGAAGAAGCGCCTTCCGTACCGACCCGAGCAGCTCTTCGACCTCGTCGCCGATATCGAGCGCTATCCCGAGTTTCTGCCCTGGTGCGTCGGCGCGCGGGTGCGCGAGCGCAAGGGCAACGAGATCGTCGGCGACCTCCTCATCGGCTACAAGATGGTGCGCGAGCGCTTCACCTCGCGCGTCGTCCTCAACCGGCCCGATCGCATCGATGTCAGCTACAGCGAAGGCCCGTTCAAATATCTCACCAATCACTGGCTCTTCATTCCGCAGGATGATGGCTGCCTCATCGACTTCTATGTCGATTTCGAGTTCCGCTCGAAGATGCTGCAGAAGATTATGGAGATGTTCTTCAACGAGGCGGTGAAGCGCATGGTCTCGGCCTTCGAGGCGCGCGCGCATCAACTCTACGGCAATCCGAAGAAGAACGGCGCGACGCCCCGCCCGGCTTAGTTGGCTTGGTCATACGCCCGATCATCTCTTCGCCCACTTTGGGCAAGGGGCATGATCGGGGGTTGCTGTACTTTCGTCTCAGCGGGCGGTTGCGATAAACTCGTCGCCATCTCAATAGCTGGGAGGGCCCGATGTACACCGCGACCAAGGACATCAAGCTTCCGACCACCATTACCGGCTCGCTGCCGCGGCCGCTCTGGTACACCGAAAATTTGGGCCGGCGCAGCTTCATGGAAGCGATGATCAATGCGCGCTTCCGCGAGCAATATACCGACGCCGTTTCGTGCTTCCTGCGCGACCAGGAGTTGGCCGGGCTCGATATCGTCACCGATGGCGATGCGCGCTTCGACACCGAAGTCGGCGGCTATAGCTGGTTCTCCTATCCGCTGATGCGGCTCGACGGCATCGATTATTCCGCGGCCTATGGCCGGCCGGTTTTGATGGGCCGCGTGCCGTT
>CAYMNX010000742.1:0-9878 GCA_964391905.1 uncultured Rhizobiaceae bacterium | reverse complement strand
TGGTCGATGCGAGTCTCGCCTTCCGCATCCAGCAAGGCCGCCATCCCGTCGTCGAGATGGCGCTGCAGCGTGCGCAGGGGCCGAGCTTCGTCGCCAATGATTGCGATCTCGCGGAGGAAAAGCGCCTGTGGCTGCTGACCGGCCCGAACATGGCGGGCAAGAGCACCTTCCTGCGCCAGAACGCGCTCATCGCCGTGCTCGCGCAGATGGGCTCCTTCGTTCCCGCGGAAGCGGCGCATATCGGCGTGGTCGATCGCCTCTTCAGCCGCGTCGGCGCCGCCGACGATCTGGCGCGCGGGCGCTCGACTTTCATGGTCGAGATGGTCGAGACCGCAGCGATCCTCAACCAGGCCGGTCCGCGTTCGCTCGTTATCCTCGACGAGATCGGTCGCGGCACCGCGACCTATGACGGGCTCTCGATCGCCTGGGCGGCGGTCGAGTATCTCCACGATCTCAACCGTTGCCGCGCATTATTCGCAACCCATTATCACGAGCTCACGGCGCTTTCCTCGAAGCTCGATCATCTCGTCTGCTACACGATGCGCGTCAAGGAATGGCAGGGCGACGTCGTGTTTCTCCACGAGGTGGCGCCCGGCGCCGCCGATCGCTCCTATGGCATCCATGTGGCGAAGCTCGCGGGTCTGCCGCCGGCGGTGATCGCGCGTGCCGAGCAGGTGCTGGCGACGCTCGAGAAGACCGAGCAAGGGAGCGCGCTGACGCGCCTCGCCGAGGACCTGCCGCTTTTCGCCGCGGCGGTTCCCCGCCCGGCGGCCCCCGCCCCCTCGCCGCTCGACGAGCTTCTCGCCGCGCTGCGCCCCGACGAGCTGTCGCCGCGCGAGGCGCTTGAAATGCTCTACAAAATCGCAACATTGCGCGAGAGCGACAATTAACGGATGGTGCGGTAATATCCGGCCGCCATGAACGCCATTCCCCATCAGCGCGAGATCATCGACCGCCGCGGCGTCTTGGCCGAGCTCGAGGCGCTGGTCGAGGATTGCGCCGATCCGCCGCGCCAGCGCGTCGCCGAGATCTTGAAGACCGCGCTTGCCGCCGGCCGCGCCGAGATGCGCCGCCGCTTCGAGCGCGGCGCCTCGGGCACCGAGACGGTGCATGGGCTGTCGTTCCTGATGGATCAGCTCATTCGCGTGCTTTACGACTTCGTCGACACGCATCTCTATCCGACCGCAAACCCGACCGAGGGCGAGCGCATGGCGCTTGTCGCCGTCGGCGGCTATGGCCGCGGCGAGCTCGCGCCCTATTCCGACATCGATCTGTTGTTCCTGACCTCGTACAAGCCGACGCCTCATACCGAGCAGGTCGTCGAGTACATTCTCTATACGCTCTGGGATCTGGGCTTGAAGGTCGGGCAATCGACGCGCTCGATCGGGGAGACGATCAAGCAGGCGCAAGCGGATTTGACGATCCGTACCGCGGTGCTCGAGGCGCGCTATATCTGGGGCGACCAGCATCTGTTCGCCGAGCTTCGGCGCCGCTTCGACAACGACATCGTCCGCAAGACCTCGGCGGAGTTCATCGAGCAAAAATTGCAGGAGCGCGATCAGCGCCATGAGAAGCTGGGCGATTCACGCTATGTGGTCGAGCCCAACATAAAAGAGGGGAAGGGGGGCTTGCGCGATCTCCACACCCTCTTCTGGATCGCGAAATATGTCTATCGCGTCGATACGGTCGAGAAGCTCGTCGATTTGAAGGTGCTCTCGGCCGAAGAGGCGCAACGCTTCACGCGGGCGCAGAATTTCCTCTGGACGGTGCGCTGCCATCTGCATTTCATCGCCGAGCGCGCCGAGGACCGCCTGACCTTCGACCGCCAGACGGAGGTCGGCCGCCGCATGGGCTATACCGATCATGCCGGCAGCCGCGGCGTCGAGCGCTTCATGAAGCATTATTTCCTGGTCGCCAAGGATGTCGGCGATCTGACGCGGATCTTCTGCGCTCTCTTGGAAGCCGAGCACCGCCGCCAACCCGGCTCGTTCCTGCGCCGCTGGGGCTTCGGCAAGCGCTCGATCGAAGGCTTCATGATCGATGCCGGACGGCTCGATGTCGCGAGCGAGGATCAATTCCAAAAGGATCCGGTGGCGCTCATCCGGCTGTTCCACGTGGCGCAGAAGGAAAACCTCGACATTCATCCGCACGCGCTGCGGCTCATCACGCAATCGCTGCGGCTCATCGACAACGATCTGCGCAACGATGCCGAAGCCAACCGGCTCTTCGTCGAGATCCTAACCTCGAAGAAGGATCCCGAGACGACCTTGCGCCGCATGAACGAAGCCGGCGTGTTCGGCCGCTTCATCCCCGATTTCGGCCGCGTCGTCGCGCAGATGCAATACGACATGTATCATGTCTATACGGTGGACGAGCATTCGCTGTTCGCGATCGGCATCCTGCATCAGATCGAATCGGGCGGCTTGAAGAGCGAGCTGCCGCTCGCGACCGCGATCTTCCCGACCATCGATTCGCGGCGCGCGCTCTACCTCGCCGTGCTGCTGCACGACATCGCCAAGGGCCGCGGCGGCGATCATTCGATTCTCGGCGCGCAAGTCGCCGAGAAATTGGGGCCGCGCCTCGGCTTCACGGCCGAAGAGACGGAAACCGTCTCCTGGCTCGTCCGCTGGCATCTTCTGATGAGCGCGACCGCCTTCAAATTCGATATCGACGATCCGAAGACGATCCAGGATTTCGTCGACCGCGTGCAATCGCCCGAGCGTTTGAAGCTGCTGCTGCTGCTGACCGTCGCCGATATCCGTGCCGTCGGGCCGGCGGTATGGAATGGCTGGAAAGCGGCGCTCTTGCGCGAGCTCTATCACGGCGCCAGCGAGGTGATGTCGGGCGGGCTCGATCCCAATGCGCGCGACGAGCGCATCAAGCAGGCCCAAGCGGCGGTGCAGAAGCTGCTGCGCGATTTCTCGCCGGCCGAAATCGACTCCTTCATCACCAAAGGCTACCCGCTCTATTGGCTGAGCTTCGATCCGGAAACGCAGGCGCGACAGGCCCGCCTCATCCGCGAGGCCGAGCGCACCGGCGCGCCGCTCATGGTCGACACGCGCGTCGATGCGACGCGCGCCGTCACCGAGGTCACGGTCTATACCGCCGACCATCCGGGTCTCTTCTCGCAAATCGCGGGCGCGCTTGCCCTGGCCGGCGCCAACATCGTCGACGCCAAGATTCACACCATGTCGAACGGCATGGCGCTCGACACCTTCTGGGTACAGGACCGCATGGGCGGCGCCTTCGATCAGCCGCAGAAGCTCGCGAAGCTCTCGGTGCTGTTCGAGAATGTGCTCATGGGCAAGATCAAGCCCAATCTCGACTTGGAAGCGCCCGAGAAAGTGCCGAGCCGCACCCGCGTCTTCACCGTGCCGCCGCGCGTCCTCATCGACAACAAGGCGTCGATCACCCATACGGTGATCGAGGTGAACGGGCGCGACCGGCCGGGCCTCCTCTATGAGGTGACGCGCGCCCTGACGCGGCTCAACCTGCAGATCTCGAGCGCCAAGATCTCGACCTATGGCGAGAAGGTCGTCGACGTCTTCTATGTGAAGGACCTCTTCGGCCATAAGGTCGAGCACGAGCAGAAGCTCGCCGACATCCGCGAGCGCCTGACCGAGGCGCTGACCGACCCGGACGAGCGGCAACGCGCGAAAGGGGAGAAAACCGCCGCGGAGTAGCCAAGAGAATTTTTTGGGAAGTCGTAAGAATCTTGGGGAAACGAGATGAAACGATATTGCCGGCTAAGTTCTGTTTTCGTGATTTCCATCGCGCTTGGCATCACCGGTATGGCCCAGGCAAGGCCGAGCGATAATGTGATTTTCGTGAAGACGCACAAATCATATCACACGCACCATGATCGTCCCCCTAAAGTGCATCACTCAAAGGGATATAAAACCGGTTTCTGCAAGACGAGGGCGTGCATGGAGAAGCACCCGTCGGGTCAATATCTCAAGAAATAAGCCGAACGATTCGATCGGTTTGGCTCTGGATTGGAGTGCGATCGCCTCAATCCAGCCGGTCGCTCGCCGGCGGCGGACGAAGGAAAAACATGGCGCAGAGCGAGATCAGACTCGTCGCCGCGAGGTACCACGCGACGGCCGTCGGGTCTCCGGTTGCATCGAGCAGCCAGGTGACGACGAGCTGTGCGGTGCCGCCGAAGATCGTCACGAACAGCGCATAGGTGATCGCCGTACCGCTGCTTCTGAGCGAGCGCGGAAAGCATTCGACCACGGCGAGGAGGTGGACCGAGACGCTGATCGCCTGAAAAAGCGACAGGAGCCCGATCATGATGAAAACCACCAGCGCGGCCCGGCTCTCGGCGATGGCGATGAAGGCGGGGACGGCGAGCAGCGTGAAGAGCGCGCGCGGCAGCATCATGACACGACGCCGTCCGTAGAAGTCGGACAGCCAGCCGCCGAGCAACGCGCCGGCGCCGAGCATCGCGCCGGAAATGAGCGTCGCCAGCATGCCGATGCTCGCCGGTAGCTTCAGCGTGTGGATCGCGTAAGTCGGCATGTAGCTGCCGATGACGTAGATGCCGACGGTTCCGGAAATTCCCGACAGGACGCCGATGAGGATGAGACCCGAATGTCTGCGGAAGAGGGTCCGCAGCAGCCCGGCGGTGCTCTCATGCCGCGCCTGCCGCGCCGCGGTCTCCGCCATGTGGCGGCGAATATAGAAGCCGATCGGGCCGATCAGCAGGCCGAAGAGAAAGGGAACGCGCCATCCCCAACGCTCGACCTCCTCGACCGGTAATAGGCTCGTCACGCCAAATCCGAACAGCCCGGCGGCAAGCGCCGCCGCGCCCTGCGTTACGAACTGCCAGGCGCCGTAGAAGCCGCGCCGTCCGTGCGGCGCCGACTCGACGAGATAGCTGGTCGCGGCACCGATTTCGCCGCCCGCCGAAATGCCTTGAAGCAGCCGGGCGAGAACGACCAGAAGCGGAGCGGCGACGCCGATCGCAGCGTAGGAGGGCGTCAAGCCGAGCAAGCCGGTGCCTGTCGCCATCAAGGCGATCGTCAGCGTCAGTGCCGCCTTGCGGCCCGCGCGATCCGCATAGGCGCCGATCAGCAGCGCGCCGAGCGGCCGCATGACGAAGCCGAGACCGAAGGTGGCGAAGGCCAGGAGTATCTGGCCGGTCTCGGAATAGGTCGGGAAGAACGCGCGGCCGATATAGACCGCGAAGGTCGCGAAGATGATGAAGTCGAAAAGCTCGAGCCAATTGCCGATGGTGGCGGCGACGACTGCGTTGCGGCGACACTCGCCTCCCCGGTTGCTCATCCCCGATGTCGCCGTTGCCGCTCCTAAGCCGCCGGCCGGTCTTGGCTGACAGAGGCGGGGTTCGGCTGCGCCGCCGGGGGGCGCGACATCCGCGCGCGCAGCGGCAATTCCTTGATGAAGAGGGCGAGGGCGAGGGCGACGAGAGACATCGCTGCGCCGGCCAGATAGACATAGACGAAGGAATGCGAAAAGCTCGCGATCACGGTCTGGCGGATCGCATCGGGAAGGGCGGCGATCATCGCGGGGCCGCCATGAAGCAAGCCATTGGCCGTGAGCCCGGGCGCGCCGGCGGCAGTCTGCGGTGCGAGCCCGGCAAAGAGAACCGCGCCCATCAGTGCCACGCCGAAAGCGCCGCCCATCGAGCGAAAGAACGAGGTGAGCGAGGTGGCGGTACCGAGATCGCGCAGCTCGACGGCATTTTGCACCGAGATCCCGACCATCGGGCCGAGCGGGCCCATGCCGAGGCCGAGCGTCGTCATGTAAAGCGTGTAAAGGATCGCCGGCGTCGTGCGCGTCACCTCGGTGAAAGCGAGAAAAGACGCGGCGGCGATGGCAAAGCTGACCAGCGGCACGAATTTATAGCGGCCCTTGCGGCGCACGAATTGGCTCGTCGCGAAAGCGCCGATGCTGATGCCGATCATCATCGGCGTGATGAGAAGGCCCGAATTGCCGGCGGTGGCGCCGATCACGACCTGCAGGAAAAGCGGCAGGAAGATGGTCGCGCCGACCGAGGTCGCGCCCATCAAGAATCCCAGGCTGTTCCCGATGACGAAGACGTTGTTGCGGAAGAGCCGCAGCGGCAGCAGCGGGTCCTCGGCGCGTGCTTCTTGCAGCGCCAGAAGGCCGATGAGGACGAGCGCCGCGGCGAGAAGGCCGAGAATCGTCGGCGAGGTCCAGGCGAATTCATTGCCGCCCCAGCTCGTCACCAACAGCAGGGCGACGATCGCCGGCACCAGCAGCGCCGCGCCCAGGTAATCGATCTTGCGCTCGCGGTGATAGACCGGGAGCCGCTTCAGCGCCGTGTTGCAAACGAGCAGCGCCGCGATGGCGATCGGCAGATTGATCCAGAACACCCAGCGCCAGGAGGCGACGTCGACGAGGAAGCCGCCGAGCATCGGCCCGCCGATGGTCGAGACCGTCCAGACCGTCGAGAAGTAGGCCTGGTAGCGCGCGCGCTCGCGCGGCGGGACGAGATCGGCGATGATGGTCTGCGCCAGCGAGATGAGGCCGCCGCCGCCCAGGCCCTGCACGGCGCGGCCGGCGATGAGCACGCCCATTCCTTGCGCGAGCGCGCAGACGAGCGAGCCCAGGAGAAAGATCCCGATCGCCGCGACGAAGAGCGGGCGGCGCCCATAAAGGTCGCTGAGCTTGCCGTAGATCGGCGTCGACGCCGTCGAGGTGAGGAGATAGGCGGAGACCGCCCAGGACATGTATTCCATGCCGTGCAGCTCGCCCGCCATCGCCGGCAGGGCGGTCGCGACGATGGTCTGATCGATCGCGCCCAAGAACATGCCGAGCATCGTGCCGCTCAACATGTGCATGATCTCGCGATGGGTGAAAGCGGACGCTGTCTCCCGGCGATCGGCCTCGCTTCGTATCTCGCTCATCCCGCCTCGCGGAAATCGATGCTGAGCGGCAGCACAGCAAGAATGAGGCCACAAAGGCCGATCGGAACGAAGGCGATCCAGGGCAGGTGCGTCGCATCCCAAAGATAGCCGCCGATCACCGACATCACCACGGCGCAAGGATAGGAGATGGTGAACATGGCCGAAGCGAGGCGGTGGACGTCCTCGGGCGCGCTCAAGAGCGGCGGCAGCGCCAGGATGAGAATGAGACCCGATGCCACGGAGAAGCCCAAAAGTCCCGACCAGAACACGACCCACCAGCCGGCGCTCATCGCGATGCCGAGGATGGAGAGGAGGCACAAGAGCCCGATGCCGATATAGGCGCCGTGATTGCGCACGAGGCGCGGCGCCAGGCCGAGCATCACGAACGACGCCGGAAGCTGGCAGAAATTAAGCGCGGTCAGGGCCGGACTGATGAGATCGGCGCGGCCCAGCGCATGGAGGTAGTCCGGCAGGAAGGTGTTGGTCGCGAAATAATTCGTGTTGATGCAGCCGAGGCAAAAGGCGAGGCGCCAGAGCTGCTTGTCGCGCCAATCGGGCCACCAGCGGCGCGGCGCATTCGTGCCGTTTCCCTCCACCCGCCCGGCGAAGAGCAGCACGAGAATCGCGGTGATGACGACCGGCACGCCCCACAGCACGAAGCTCATGCGCCAGCTGCCGCCGGCAAGCGGCAGAACGATAGGAATGGTCAGCGCCACCGCCAAGGTCTCGCCGAGCAAAAGCCCGTTGGTATAGACCGCCGTCGCGAAAGGAACGCGATCGGGCAGCCAGGCCCGCGCCAGGGGCGGCATCGCCGGCTGCATGATGGCAACGCCGGCGCTCGTGATCATGGTCGTGAGATAGAGCAGCCAGATCTCGTTGGCGGCGGCGCGCGCCGCCGAGCCCAAAGCGACAAGGAAAAGGCCGGTGACGAGCGCCATCGTCGCGCCGAAACGCGCGATCAGCAGCGAGCCGGGAATGGCGGCCGCGGCGAGGAGGAGCGACGGCAAGGTGCCGAGCGTTCCGATCTCGGTCTCGGTGAGGCCGAGCTCGGCATGGATCAGCGGGATGACCGGCGGCACCGCGAGCAGCGTGACACGCAGGCCCATTCCCGCGAGCCATAGAAGCGTCAGAACAGTCCAGAAGTTCGGCGTGGTCGGGCGGGCAACGCCGACCGATCTATTCACGAAGATCCTCGAAAAACTCCTTCACTTTGGTGAAGAAGCCCTCGCTTTCCGGCTGCGAGCGGCGGCTGTCGCCCGCCTGTTCGAATTCGCGCAGCAACTCCTGCTGGCGCTTCGTCAAATGCACCGGCGTCTCGACGCTGACCTGCGCATACATATCGCCGCGCGCATGGCTCCGCAGCACCGACATGCCTTTGCCGCGCAGGCGGAATTGATGGCCGGTCTGGGTCCCGGCCGGGATCGTGACCTTGGCCCGGCTGCCGTCGATGGTCGGAACTTCGACGGCTCCGCCAAGCGCCGCGGTCGTCATCGAGATCGGCACGCGGCAATGAATATTGGCGCCGTCGCGCTGGAACAGCGGGTGCGGCTTGACTGCGAGAAAGATATAGAGATCGCCGTTGGCGCCGCCGCGAATGCCGGCCTCGCCCTCGCCGGCGAGGCGGATGCGCGTGCCGTCCTCGACCCCGGGCGGGATCGTGACGTTGAGCGTTTTCTCCTTGCGCACGCGACCTTGTCCGCCGCAGGCATGACAAGGATTCTCGATCACCTTGCCGGCGCCGTGGCAGGTGGGGCAGGTGCGCTCCATGGTGAAGAATCCTTGCTGCGCGCGGACGCGTCCGGTGCCGCGGCAAGTGGAGCAATTAACCGGGCGCGAGCCCGCCTCGGCGCCGCTGCCATGACAGGAATCGCACACCGCGAGCGTCGGCACACGGACCTGCGTCTCGCGTCCCTTGAAGGCTTCCTCCAAGGTGATCTCGAGATTGTAGCGCAGGTCGCTGCCGCGATTGGCGCCGCCGCCGCCGGCGCGCCCGCCCATCATCGAGCCGAACATCTCTTCGAAGATGTCGGCAAAGCCGCCGGTAAAGCCGAAATCGCCCTGCCCGCCGCGGCCGCCCTGCTCGAAAGCCGCATGGCCGAAGCGGTCATAGGCCGCGCGCTTCTGCTCGTCCTTCAGGACGTCATAAGCCTCGTTCAGTTCCTTGAAGCGGTGCTCGGCGGTCTCATCACCAGGATTGCGATCCGGGTGGTATTGCATCGCGAGCTTGCGGAACGCCTTCTTGATGTCCTCAGACGAGGCGTCGCGCCCTACGCCCAAGAGCTCATAGAAGTCTTGTTTCGCCATCCTCTCTACCTACGCCCCCGAATCCCAACGCCGCCCTCGACAACAAACCGCCCCGGCACGCCGGGGCGGGTTTGCCGCTACGCGTTGCTCGGCTCACCCCCCGGAGCCGCGCTTCTTTTCGTCGACCTCCTCGAAATCGGCATCGACGACTTTCTCGTCGCTCGAACCCGCGCCGCCGGTGCCGCCTTGCGCGCCACCGGACTGCGGGCCCGCCTCGCCGGCCGCCCCTTGCTGCTTGTACATCGCCTCGCCGATCTTCATCGAGACTTGGGCCAAGGCCTCGGTCTTCGACTTGATCGCGCCGATGTCATCGCCGCTGGTAACGGCTTTCAAGGCCGCGATCGCTTGCTCGACGGCCTGCCGCTCGCCGGCCGGGACCTTGTCGCCGCCTTCTTTCAGCGTGCGCTCGGTGGTGTGGATCAGGCCTTCGGCCTGGTTCCGCACCTCGACCAGCTCGCGCCGCTTCTTATCCTCGTCGGCGTGCGACTCGGCGTCCTTCACCATCTTCTCGATGTCGCTCTGTGACAGGCCGCCCGAGGCTTGGATGCGGATCTGCTGCTCCTTGCCGGTGGCCTTGTCCTTCGCCTGGACGCTGACGATGCCGTTCGCGTCGATATCGAAGGTAACCTCGATCTGCGGCATGCCACGCGGCGCCGGCGGAATGCCGACGAGATCGAACTG
>CAYMNX010000741.1:0-2513 GCA_964391905.1 uncultured Rhizobiaceae bacterium | reverse complement strand
ACCCTCCGCCAATCGCTCGGGCCGCGTCAGCCCGACCACCGCCGATCACGTGATGAGCGAGCTCGATGGCCGCATCGCCGCCGTGCTCGACGGCGGCCCCTGCTCCATCGGCATCGAATCGACCGTGCTCGATCTCTCGGGCTTGCGCCCGACGCTCCTGCGACCCGGCGGCATCGCGCTCGAAGCGCTCGAGGCGATCCTGGGCCCGATCGCCATGGCCGGCGACGACGCGGCGGCTCCGCGCGCGCCGGGCATGCTCGCCAGTCACTACGCGCCGAGTCTTCCCTTGCGTCTCGATGCAACAGAGGTCGCGCCAGGCGAAGCGCTGCTCGCCTTCGGCGATGGCGCGCCCGAAGGCGCGGCGCAGACGCTTTGGCTCAGCCGCAGCGGCGATCTCACCGAAGCAGCAGCCAATCTCTTCGCCATGCTGCGGGCGCTCGACCGGCCGGACTTCGCCGGCATCGCCGTGATGCCGATTCCCGAGCACGGCCTCGGCCGTGCCATCAATGATCGCTTGAAGCGCGCCGCGACGCGCTGAGCGTCGCGCAGCGCGACCCGCGGGTCTGCGCCTCGCCATCCATGCTAGATTCGCGCAAGCAGACAACCGCCAGCAGCGAGGCCAAAGTCATGGGGAAAGATCGTCTCACCGCCTTCAGCGATGGCGTCATCGCGATCCTTATCACCATTATGGTGCTGGAACTGAAGGAGCCGTCCGGCGCCGACTGGTCGGCGCTCTCGCAAGTGACACCAACCGTCGTCGCCTATGTGCTGAGCTTCGTCTATCTCGGGATTTATTGGAACAATCATCACCATATGCTGCACACGGTGACGCGGGTCGACGGGCTCATTCTCTGGGCCAATTCGAATCTTTTGTTTTGGCTCTCGCTCGTGCCTTTCACCACGAATTGGATGGGCGAGCATTTCCTCGCGCCGGTGCCGACCGCCGTCTATGGCATCTCCCTGCTCCTGCCGGCCCTCGCCTACTACTTCTTGCAAAAGGCCATCATCCATCGGCAGGGCAAGCAATCGGTTCTCGCCAAGGCGATCGGTCGCGACACGAAGGGGAAGATCTCGCCTTTGCTCTACCTGGCCGCGATCGTGCTCGCTTTCATCGTCTCATGGATCTCGGTCGTGCTCTATGCGCTCGTCGCGGTGATCTGGCTCGTGCCCGACCGTCGCATCGAGCGGATACTGCGCGAGGCCTGAGCGTATCCCGAGAGCGGTCCGCCCTCTTGCCTCCCTCTGCTCCGAGGCGTATGTGCAGGTGATGATAAAAGAGGCATCCGATCCCGCCGCGACGCTCGAGCGCTTGCGCCAGGTCGTGGGCGAGCGCGGCTTCATCGCCGACCCTCATGCGATGGAGCCCTATCTCCTCGAGGAGCGCGGCACCTACCATGGCGCGGCCCGCGCCGTGCTGCGTCCCGCCGCGACGGCGGAAGCGGCCGAAATCGTGAAGCTCTGTGCCGCCGCGCGAATACCGATCTTTCCGCAGGGCGGCAATACCGGACTCTCGGGCGGGGCCGTGCCGTGGGAAGACGGCCGCGGCATCGTCTTGAGCCTTGGCCGCATGAACAAGATCCGTCATATCGATCCGACCGACTATTCGATTACCGTCGAGGCAGGCTGCATCCTGGCCGAGGTGCAAAAAGCGGCCGAAGCTGTCGACCGGCTCTTCCCGCTGAGACTCGGCGCCGAGGGAACATGTCAGATCGGCGGCAATATCTCGACCAACGCCGGCGGCATCGCCGTGCTGCGCTACGGCAATATGCGCTCGCTCGTCCTCGGCCTCGAAGTCGTGCTGCCCGACGGACGCATATGGAACGGCTTGCGCGCGCTGCGGAAGGACAATACCGGCTACGATCTGAAGCAGCTCTTCATTGGCGGCGAGGGCACGCTCGGCATCGTCACGGCCGCGACGCTGCGCCTCTTCCCGCTGCCGAAAGGCGTCGAGACCGCGTTCCTCGGCCTCGCGCGCGTCGAGGACGCGATGGAGCTCTTCGCGCGCGCACGCAAGGCCTCGGGCGATCAGCTCACCGCGTTCGAGCTCATCTCGCGTTTCGGCATCGACATGGCCCTGAAGCATGTGCCGGGCGTGATCGATCCGCTGCAGCAAAAATTTCCCTGGTATGTGCTGGTCGAGATGTCGTCGAGCGAGGCGCAGAGCGGGATCAAGGAGACGCTCGAGCAATTCCTCGCCGACGTGATGGAAGCGGGGCTCGTGAAGGACGGCGTCATCGCCACATCGAGCGCGCAAGCGAAGGATCTCTGGCGCATCCGCGAAGGCTTGGTCGAGGCGCAAAAATATGAAGGCGGCAGCATCAAGCACGATATCTCGGTGCCGGTAAGCAAGGTCGCGACTTTCATCCTCGCAGCGAACAAGGCGATCGCCGAGCGCCTGCCCGGCATTCGCCCCAACGCCTTCGGCCATGTCGGCGACGGCAATATCCATTACAACATTCACCAGCCGGCCGCCGCCGACACCAAGGTGTTCCTGGCGCGGCGCGAGGAATTCA
>CAYMNX010000740.1:0-8316 GCA_964391905.1 uncultured Rhizobiaceae bacterium | reverse complement strand
CTGCTGAACTGGGCATCAGCGAGGTCACGCTGCAAATTCATCGAAGGAATGTCATGCAGAAAATGGCGGCGGCGTCGCTCGCCGATTTGGTGCGGATCGCGCAACGATTGGGAATACCGATCACTCACTCGCGCCGGTCGGGAGGGAGTGAGAATGAGCAAGCGTAGACCTGTCGTGGCGGTTGTCGATGATGATTCCAGACTGCTGGAGTCGCTGGAAGACCTCCTCGAGTCCGCGGGCTATCTCGTGCGCTGCTTCCCATCGGCGGAAGCGCTGCTTGCCGGCGGATTGTCGGGCGTCGATGTCCTGATCACTGACATCGGGATGCCCGGCACGGACGGCTTTGAGCTTCGCGACCTGGTGCAGCGGACGCGTCCGGAATTGCCGGTGTTCCTGATCACGGGTCGCCACGAGATAGCGAATCAGGACCGCGCCCAGGGCATCACTGGGTTTTTCCGCAAGCCTTTCGATGGCCCGACCCTGCTCGCGGCGGTTGGCGACGCGTTACGAACTCAAGAAAATGGAGGGTGAGCATGAGAGTTGACCGGCCGCTTCTGCGGGTATCGGCACCGTTATCGCCGCAGCAGCCGAGTAAAGCGGAGCAGCCTCTCGTCATTATCGTCGATGACGATGCATCTGTTCGCGAGGCGATGTCGGAGTTGATCCAGTCGGCGGGCTTTCGGCCCGTCTCTTTCGCCTCGACCCGCGAATTGCTTGACGCCAACATATTGGACAGCCCCGGCTGCTTGATTCTGGATGTGCGCATGCCCGGCGCGAGCGGTCTCGATCTGCAGCATCACCTCGTCCAAAGCGGCAATCCCAAGCCGATCATCTTCCTGACCGGGCATGGCGACATTCCGATGAGCGTCCAGGCAATGAAGGCCGGCGCTGTGGACTTTCTCACCAAGCCGGTCCGGGACCAAACGCTGCTCGACGCTGTGGTTGCGGGCCTAGCGGTGGATGCCGCGCAGCGGGCGGAAGCTGCGATCGTCAAACGCAATGTCGAACGCCTTAAGACGCTGACGCCACGGGAGCGCGAGGTTCTGCGTGAAGTGGCGCGTGGGCGCCTCAACAAGCAGATCGCCTTCGATTTCGGCATTAGTGAAGTGACCGTCAAGCTGCATCGCAGCAATGTCATGCGCAAGATGGAGGCCGCTTCCATCGGCGAGCTGATCCGGGCGTGGGAAACGCTGCCGGCACCGATGCGCGCGGCGGGCGCGACCTAGAGCGGAAGTCGATCCGGGTCGAGCCGGTGTTTCGTTGTCGTCATGCCCGCGCCCTTCGTCAAGCTCGGGAGCGGGCATCGAGGGCAAGTGACGTGCAGTTACCCTGGCCCCGCTTTCGCGGAGGGTGACGAGAAGAACATGATTTCAACTTGCTCGGATAGGGGGTCGCGAGCCACCCGCCGCATCAGATCACGCCCGGGCCTACACTCGCCTAACCTTTGGCGACAAGAACCTATCCCACCGCACAGTATCGAAGCCGCGACCCATTAAGCGATCATCCGTTCGAGGCAGGCCGACAGACGCGGGCTTGTCCGCGCGCCAACCAGCCGACGCTGGTTTGGGCAAACGCGTTCCCGAAAGCAGGCAACGGAGACTCAGCTATGGCACAGCGACTTGTCATCATCGGCGCCGGCTTTGCCGGCATGTACGCGACGCTCTCAGCCGCGCGTTTGCGTGATGCGAATCACGCTTCGACCCGGGACCTCGATATCGTCCTGGTGTCTCCGGAGCCGACGCTCGTCGTCCGCCCTCGCCTCTATGAGCCGAATCCAGAGACGCTGACGGCACCGCTCGGCGATCTCCTTAAGGCAATCGACGTCGACTACATTCAGGGCTATGTCGAAACCATCGACACGCGTGGCCGGTCGGTGAAAATTGCGGGGGCCGCGAATAGCCGCCACACATTGACATATGATCGATTGGTCCTCGCCACCGGCAGCCGACTTTTCCGTCCAGCCATTCCAGGCTTGACCGACTACGGGTTCAGCGTTGACGACCTCAACGAGGCGATCAAGCTCGATCGCCACCTCCAGAGCTTGGCAAATCGACCTGCATCCAAGGCTCGTGACACGGTGGTCGTGGCAGGTGGCGGCTTCACCGGTATTGAGGCAGCGACGGGAATGCCGGCGCGGTTGCGCAAGGTTCTTGGGCCGGATGCGGCGATCCGGGTCGTTATCGTCGAGCGCGGTCCGGCAATTGCTCCCGACATGGGCGCCAATCCGCGCCCCATCATCGAGAAAGCATTGCGCGACGGTGGAATAGAAACGCGCCTCGGCGTGGGTGTCGCCGCGTTGGACGATGCCGGTGTCACGCTCTCCGACGGCAAGCACATCGAAAGCGCAACGGTGATCTGGGCAGCGGGTTTGCGCGCCGCGCCCCTAACGGCGCAGATTCCGGCGGAGCGCGACAGTGTTGGCCGACTATTGGTCGATCGCGACTTGCGCGTTCCCGGGGTTCCCGGCGTCTTTGCCACTGGCGATTCAGCCAAGGCTGCGTGTGACGATATCGGCAACTACGCCCTGATGTCCTGTCAGCACGCAACGCGATTGGGCGCTTTTGCCGGCAACAACGCGGCGGCTGAACTCCTTGGCGTGCCGACGCGCCCCTACCACCAGAAGGCCTATGTGACCTGCTTGGATTTGGGCGAGGCAGGCGCGGTTTTTACCCGCGGTTGGGACCGAAACGTGGAATTGGTCGGTGCGAAAGCGAAAGCCTACAAGAAAGAGATAAACACGGTTTGGATTTACCCGCCACGCGCTGAACGCACCACGGCGCTTGCTTCGGCCGATCCGGACCGCGTCACGGACCTATAAAGCGCCTTCGACGGCTGAGTAGCGCGTCGCGTGGTCGCATGGCGGCCGCTCTTGCGCGGTGTCGCCGCGCGGCGCAAGTCCACGCAGAATTCCTACTTGCTCTAGCCGGATTGGGAGATGACCTTAAAGCTTAGAGCTAGCCGCGGCGCAGGTCGGCGGCGCGACCCAGGGCGCGGGCCAAGGCATCGAGCCGGCGCTGCACCGCCTCGCCGGCAAGCAGCGCATTCTCCGGCTGCAAGGTCAGAACGAGCTTGCCTTCGGTGAGCTTCAGCGCGCTGCCGTCGAGAAGGCCCGGCACGCCGCCGGTCAGGGTATAGGCGAGGCGCAGCGAGAGGCCGACGGCACGCGCCGCGTCCTGCATCTCGTCATCGAGCAAGCGGAACGCCGTCACGAGATCGGGCGACGCTGCGCCGCCGTAGCGCGCCGACAAAGCCATGGCGAGAAAGGCGCGCTCCGTGTGATCGAGACCGCCGACCGGCATGTAAAGCGCGTGGCGCAGCGCCTGGTCGGCGCGATAATCGGGATGGTCGCGCCAGGCGATATCGCCGAGGAACGCCGCCGCGCGACGCAGCCGCAGCCGCGAGGGCGGCTCTTTCGGAAAAAGCGGCGCGGCCCATGCGACCAGTGCCTCGGCATCCTCGCCGAAGCGCGGATTGGCACGAGCTTCCTCGGCACAAGCCGCGAGCAGCGGATCGGCGCGCTGCTCGGCCGCGTCCATCAGGCTGTAGAGATGCCCTTCGCGCAGGCCGGCGGCGGAAAAGACCAGCTCCTTCGCGTCGATCCGCCGCAGGATCCGCGCCAGGATCCGCGCTGCGAGCGGCACCACCTCGAGGCGCTTGCGCGAGATCGTCGAGATTTTTTCGAGCGATTTGCGCGATTGCCGTGCCATGATGTCGAGGAAATTCTGCACCTCGGCACGCGGCAGGACATAATTCTGAATGATATGGAGCGGATAGTCGTGCTGCTCCATATGAATACGCGCGATCGCCCGCCACGCGCCGCCGACGGCGTAAAAGCGCGGCTCCTCGATGCGGCCGAGCCAGGAGACGCTGTCGAGATGGCGGTCGATGATATCCTTGAGCTCGCGATCGTCGGAGGCATTGCGTACCTCCTCGATGAGGCGTAACGGCCCGATCGGCAAGGTCGTAACCGACCCGACCTTGGCGTTGCCGACCGCCGCCAGCTCGATGCTGCCGCCGCCGAGATCGCCGACGATGCCCGTGGCATCGGGAATTCCCGACAAGACGCCGAGCGCGGAGAGCCGCCCCTCCTCCGATCCCGGCAGGACGCGTACGCGGATTTGAAAGCGCTTCTCGATATCGTTGACGAAATCGGCGCCATCCTCGGCATCGCGCACCGCCGCGGTCGCAAGCACGTCGATACGGGCGGCCCGCACGGCGCGCGCCAACGCGACGAAACGCTGGAGATTTTCCTTGGCCAGCGCCACGCCTTCGGCATTGAGCTTGCCGGTCTTCTCGAGCCCGCGCCCGAGGCCGCACATCACCTTCTCGTTGAGGAGCGTATGCGCCGAGCGGCGCGGCGCATCATAAACGACGAGCCGCAGCGAGTTGGAGCCGATATCGATCACGGCGATGCTATCGGGTTGCGCGGCGTGGAGAGGCAAAAGCGGTCGGCGGATCTTGACCTGTTCCAAGCGTGGCATCCTAGCGCTTTGGGGTCTCGACGACCAAACGCGGTGCGGGGCGCGGTCGTTGCAGGGCGCTGCCGCGGCCCGAAAGGCTCGGATTGGTCATGAAATAATTATGCGCGCTGAACGCGTCGGGATCATTGCTCACGCGGTGATAGATGCCGTCGGCATCGAGATCCCAGCTCTGCGCCTCGTCCTGGAGCATATGCACCATGATTTCCTCGAGCACCTGCCGGTGGACGGTCTCGTTTTCCACCGGCACCAAGGCCTCGACCCGCCAATCGAGATTGCGCGGCATCCAATCGGCCGAGGAGATGAACACCTTCGCCTGCGGTGATGGCAACACCTGGCCATTGCCAAAGCATACGATCCGCCCATGCTCCAAGAAACGACCGATCACGCTCTTCACATGTATGTTCTTGGAGAGGCCCGGCAAGCCCGGCCGCAGACAGCAAATGCCGCGGACGACCAGCTCGATCTTCACCCCCGCTTGCGAGGCACGATAGAGGTGGTCGATCAGCGCCGGATCGACAAGCGAGTTGACCTTCACCCAGATATGAGCCGGCCGGCCGGCCTTGGCGTGGGCGATCTCCTCGTCGATGAGCTCATTGAGGCGATGGCGCAGCGTCAGCGGGGCCACGGCGATTTTCTCGAGCGTTGCCGGCGTCGCATAGCCGGTCATGTAGTTGAAGAGCCGCGCCGCGTCGCGACACAGCGCCGGATCGCAAGTGAAGAAAGAAAGATCGGTATAAACCTTGGCGGTGTAGGGGTGGTAATTGCCCGTGCCGAAATGCACGTAAGAGCGCAGGCCGCCGGCCTCGCGGCGCACCACCAGCGCAACCTTGGCGTGGGTTTTCAATGAGATGAAGCCGTAAACCACCTGCACGCCGGCGCGCTCGAGATCGCGCGCCCATTTGATATTAGCCTCCTCGTCGAATCGCGCCTTCAATTCGACCAGCGCCGTGACCGATTTGCCGGCTTCGGCGGCTTCGATGAGGGCACGCACGACCGGGCTATCGTCGCTCGTGCGATAAAGCGTCTGCTTGATCGCCACCACCGAAGGATCGCGCGCCGCCTGACGGACGAACTGCACCACCACATCGAAGCTCTCGTAAGGGTGATGGACGACGATGTCCTTGGCGCCGATCGCGGCGAAGCAATCGCCGCCATAGTCGCGGATACGCTCTGGGAAGCGTGGATTGTAGGGCGTGTAGATCAGGTCCGGCCGCTCATCGACGATCAAGCGGCGCAGATCGGAAAGCCCCAGCAGCCCGTCAAGGGCGATGACGTCGCTCTCCGGCACGAAGAGCTTCTCGGCCAGGAATTTCTGCAAATCGTCGGGCATGCTGGCCTCGACGCCGAGCAGGATCACGTTGCCGCGGCGGCGGCGCTTCAAGGCGCTCTCATAAAGCCGGACGAGATCCTCGGCTTCTTCCTCGATCTCGACCTCGCTGTCGCGCAGCACGCGGAACATGCCTTTGCCGATCACCGAGAAGCCGGGAAAGAGGTGGTCGAGGAACTGGCCGATCAGATCCTCGAGCGCGATGAAGCGGATCGTCTTGCCCGGCAACCGGACGAAACGCGAGATCGTCGCCGGCACCAGCAGCAGCGCTTCCATCCGGCTGCCGTCGCTGCTGCGCATCAATTGCAGCGCCAGGCCGAGCCCCCAATTGGCGATGAACGGGAACGGGTGGGCAGGATCGACCGCCAGCGGCGTCAGCACCGGAAACACATCGGCCCAGAAGCGCTCGGTGATGAAGGCGCGATCCTCGGCCGAAAGCTCGTTGGCGCCGACCACCGACAGGCCGGCCTCGTGAAGGAGGCTGCGCAGCGCACGCAACGTTACCTGCTGGTCGCGCATCAGCGTACCGGCGCGCTTGCTGATGGCGGCGAGCTGCTGCGCGGGCGTCAGACCGTCCTGGCTCGGCGTCGCGACACCGGCCAGCACCTGGCCTTTCAACCCCGCGACTCGCACCAGGTAGAATTCATCGAGGTTGTTGGCGGAGATCGACAAAAATCGCAGCCTTTCGAGCAAGGGCTGGCGCGGATTATCCGCCTCGGCGAGCACCCGCTCATTGAAGGCAAGCCACGATAACTCACGATTGATGAAGCGTTCCGGCGCGCTCATATCGATCGTTGCATCGCGCGCCGCCATCACCTGCGCCATTGAACTCAGCTCCATTTCAAGGCCCAGTTCCTAAGTTTATAACGCCGCCATGAAGATGTCATTGCATCCTCTAATATGGCCTCGGGATAGGGAGCATCGGGCTTGAAAACCTTATATATTTTGCGCCACGCCAAGGCGGTTGCCGAGTCGCCGCGCGGCGATGCCGCGCGAGCGCTGGCCAAGCGCGGCCGCAAGGCAGCCAAGGCCATGGGGACGTACTTGGCCGGTCTCGAGCAGGCGCCGGAACTGATCTTGTGCTCACCTGCGGCGCGGACGCGCGAGACCCTCGAGCTCGTGCTCTCGGCGCTCGATCCCGAACCGTCCGTCTCCTATGAAGACGGCCTTTACCTCGCCACCGCGAACAACCTGCTCGAGCGCCTGCGCCAGCTCCCGAAGACGATCGGCTGCGTGCTGCTGATCGGCCATAATCCCGGCCTCCACGAACTCGCCGCGCAGCTTGCCGCCGAACCGGGCCCGCTTGTCGACGGGCTGCCGACGGCCGCGCTCGTGGCGCTCGAGACGAAAGGGTCCTGGGCCGAGCTGAGCTGGCACAAAGCGAAGCTTGCGCTTTATCGCACGCCCAAAGAGCTCAACGAGGGTCTCGATCGCGACGCCGAGTGAGGATCTCGCGCGCCAGCGGCACGGTGATCGCCCGATTATCGGCGAGGGAGGCGGCGTCAAGCGCCGCCACGGCTTCGTGCGCCGCCGCGAAGGAGCGCTCGAGCTGGACCAATAGGTAAGACAGCACCTCTTCGCCGACCACCAGCTGGCGATCGGCGAAGAGTTTGACCAGCACCGCCCCGAGCAGGGCCTCATCCGGCGGCTTCACCGTGACAACCGGCGCGGCAAGAAGGCGCGAGCGCAAATCGGCGAGCTTGATGTCCCATCGCGCGGGCGGCTCCGGCGCGACAATGAGGAGATGCCCTTGCCGCTCCGCGAGCAAATTATATACAAGCAGCAGCGCCTCTTCCTAGGCGCCATTCGCGTCGTCGACAGCGGCTGCTTTCGCCGCGCCGAGCAATTCCGGAACTCGTGCGGAATCGAGATCGCGGGCCGCAATGAGGACCGCCCCCGATCGCACGCGCCAAACTTCGGCGAGGTGGGATTTGCCGCTGCGCGCCGGCCCCGCGAGCGCGAGCGCCGGCCCCGGCCATTGCGGCCAGCGGTCGAGCCAGGCGACGGCTTCCTCGTTGCAAGGTGCGACGAGAAAATCGGCTCGCCCCAGAGCGGGCCGAAAGCCAAGATCGAGCGGCAGCTGCGTCACGGCTCGCGCGGCCGGGATGGGTCGTAGAGCGCGCTGCTGCGATACCGACTCAAGGCAAAGCGCACGAGCACGCCGGTGACGGCCGCCGCCGGCAGGGCGATCAATATGCCGAGAAAGCCGAACAAGGTGCCGAAGGCCAGCAACGCGAAGATGACCCAGACGGGATGGAGGTGAACCCGCGAGCCGACCAGTTTCGGCTGCAGAAGATCGCTGCCGGTCAAATGCCCGACGATGAAGATCACGACGACGATCGCGACCTTGGTCCAGGAGCCGAATTGGACCGCGCCCAGGCCCGCCGCCAAGAGCAGGCCGACGGCCTCGCCGAGATAGGGGATGAAGGACAGAATGCCGACGACGACGCCGAGGACGATGGCGAAATCGAGACCGAGAAGGCTGAGCGCGACCGCGTAATAGACGCC
>CAYMNX010000739.1:0-2409 GCA_964391905.1 uncultured Rhizobiaceae bacterium | reverse complement strand
GCTTGATGTCAAATATAATTTTCACTCACATGCCGGGGCTTATGCTACGCTGTATCGTAGTACGGACCTTATCGAGACGGCCGCGAGGCGTTGGTCGCCGATGATTGGCAAGCTCTTCACGCGACGAAGGCCCGATGAGGAGCCCGCTCAGATACCGCCCGGCCGACGGGTCTACGCGGTCGGCGATATTCATGGCCGCGCCGATCTGCTGCGCCGGCTGCATCGCCGCATTCGACAGCATGCCGCCGCCGAGAACTACACTTCACATAACGTCGTTGTCTATCTCGGCGATTATGTCGATCGCGGCCCTGATTCGCGCGGCGTGATCGATCTCCTCATCAACGAGCCCTTGTCCGACTTCGAGCAGGTCCATCTCAAGGGCAATCACGAAGACAGCCTCCTCCGCTTCCTCATCGAGGAATGGCATGGGCCGCAATGGTTTACCTATGGCGGCGAGGCGACGCTCGAAAGCTATGAGGTCCGTCCGGCACGGCCCTCGACCGATCCGGCGGAGTTGAAGCGCGCGCAAGCTGCGTTTGCGCGCAAGCTGCCGTCGCAGCATTTGGATTTTTTCAAACAGCTGCGGACCTTTTACGTCGAGGGCGACTATGCCTTCGTTCATGCCGGCATCCGCCCCGGCATCGCGCTCGAAGAGCAGAGCGATGAGGATCTTTTATGGATTCGCGATGAGTTCCTGCGCTCCAATGGCAGTTTCGGCAAGGTCATCGTGCACGGCCACAGCATCAGCGACTCACCCATCGTGCGACACAATCGCATCGGCATCGATACCGGCGCCTTCGTGACCGGCTGCCTCACCTGCCTCGTGCTCGAAGGGACGGGCCGCCGCTTTCTCCAGACCTGATGCCACGCGGGCGCCGCGGACGCGACGCGCCTCATGCGTCCCGCGAGTCGTCCGCAGGCCTCTTAAATCACTCCCGTTAGATCGGCGCCCGGCGTGGCGCGGACGGATCATCGGTCCCGGCCCTCTCGCCCGAGGCCTCGAAGGATCGATCGAGGCGCCACTCACGGCTTTGGCCGAACTTCAGCGCAACGCCTGCTCTAACCGGGCAAGAAACTGGGAGATCTCGTTAACGATAACATGGTAAATTTTATTTAGAATTTTATCTAATTTTTCGATGCATTAACGACGAATACTCTTTTAATTAACTAAAAGTTTATGCTGTCCTCTCCTCGACCAGTTTTTGTCGAGGAGAAACATCATGCGCACACACACCATCGGGGGTTCGAAGGCACCAGGCGGATTGCGCGCCTTCCTGCGGCGGATGCTGGGTCGCGGCGAGGTGACGGCGTTCCACCGCTGCCTCGCCGTTCACATGTATTTCGCGGCTCAACGCTAGGGCACGAGCGCGGACTCGACTTTGGGCGGGTGGTCCGTCCATCGGGGAATGTCACGGATGGACTATAGGAGGATGAAGTGCGAAAGACGCTAATGACTGCCACCGCATCGCTGGCGCTACTCACGGGTCTCGCCCAGCCCAGCCATGCATCGCTTATCTTGTCGCTGAGCGACGGGACGACGACCGAGACCGTAACGGATCCGGACGGAACCGGAATGGCGATGTTCAACGGGGCCCTTGGCGCCTTCATCACCAACGTCGCGACGGCGCTCGCCGCGCCGATTCTCGGCTCGGTTTTCCAGCCGATCCTCGATCTCAACTCGGTCGACGTCGCCAATCGCAGCGGCAGCGGCGGCACCCTGACGATCTCGATGACCGATACGGATTTCCTGGGCTCGGGCGGGATTGCCCGGTTCTTGAACTCGATCGGCGGAACACTGAGCAACAATGGGTCGATGAGCATCGACACCTATCTCGACTGCAGCAACGCCGCGTTCGGCCAGGGGATCCATCTCACCTCACAATCCTTCGGCAGCGGCGCGTTCTCGGGCGAGAAGAGCACGGACGTCAATGCTTGCAACGGCGCCTACTCGCTGACGCAGATCGCGACGATCAATCTCGATGCCGGCGGCTTCTATAGCGGCGATTCGACCTTGGCGATCCCCGAACCCTCGACCCTCGCTTCCTTCGGCGCCGGGTTGCTGTTCCTCTTCGGCTTCGGGTGGCTTCGCCGCCGCGGAACGACCATTTAACCCTCGACCTTACGTTGCAGCGGCGACGGGCGCGGCCTTTGGGCGGCGCCCGTTCTGCTTCACCGCCGCATGCGACGCTTCAATACGTCAATTTCAACGCGCCGAAAAACGTTCGGCCGGGAAAGGGGTGAAACAAGAAATATTTCTCATCGTTGACGTTGTCGATCCCAACATCGAGCGCGAGATTTTCCATCACTTGATAATGTGCGTGAATATCCGCAACGAGGAACGAGTCGAAAGCGCCGTAGACATGCGAGACAACGTCGGAATTATCGAGCGTCGAATAGCGCTTGCCGGCA
>CAYMNX010000738.1:0-1841 GCA_964391905.1 uncultured Rhizobiaceae bacterium | reverse complement strand
GGAAATGCGCACATTGAACATGCCGCCGGTCGCCGTGGTGGCATAGACGTTCAGGGGCTCGCGCACCGCGCTTTGCAGCGCCTGCCACACCGTCGCCTCGGTGCGCAGCGCGACGAGCGGCGCCGAATCGGTGCGGCTCATGTGATAGCCGCCGATCGTCGTCGTCTGGAAAATCGCGTCGCGCCGCCGCGTGATTGCGGTGCAGCGGAACACCGGGTTCTGCTTCACCCCGCCGTAATAACCGAGGAACTCGCCGTAAGGCCCTTCCGATTCGACATAGCCCTTGGCATCGAAATAGCCTTCGAGCACCCATTCGGCGTCGGCCGGAACGCGGATGTCGTTGCTGACGCATTTGACGACCGGCAGCGGCGCATCGCGCAGGCTGGCGACGAGGCCCAGCTCATCGACCGGCAGGCGCATGGTCGCGGCGACGAAGTCGATCGGATGCGAGCCGACGGTGAAGGCGACCGGCAAATTCTCGCCGCGCGCGGCATGCGCTTCATAGATCGCGCGCAAATCGCTGGGGCTGACGAGATCGACGCCGGTCTCGGTGGGCCCGCGCAGCATCAGCCGGCGAATGCCGACATTGGTGAGGCCGGTCGTCTTGTCCTTTACGTAGTCGATCGAGGCGGAGATATAGGGTGCGCCATCGAGCCCGTGCTGAAGATGAACCGGAAGCGCGGTCAGATCGATATCCTCGCCGGTGAGCACCACCTGCTGCACCGGCGCCGCATCGCGCGCGACCTCGACGAGCTCGGGCTTGTTCTTGAGGCGGCGGACGACCTCGGCCAGGAGATCGCGCGGTGCGACGCCGAAAGCGCGCGCGAGCCGCGCACGCGATCCCGCAACGTTGCCGACGAGCTCGGCGCGCTCGGGACCCGCGGCACGGAACCACACCGCCTTCTCGCTTTCGAGGGCTTCGGCGACATCGGCGAGATCGATCGGTGCATCGCGGCGCTCGCATTCGCCGGCCTCGACCAGCTCTTCAAGAAAACGCCTTAGGCCGAAGCGGTCGAGATCATTGGCGCCCAAGCGCGGTTTCGATGCTGAATCCATGGGGGTTCCTTTGCGGCGAGCAGGGTTGCGTGAAGCCGTGCTTTCGTCAAGCGCGGAGGTTAAGGAACTCCGCCCCATCTGGGCGAACCGACCTGCAAGCGAGGCGGTGGTTGCCGCTACTCGATCGCGTCGAGCAAGCGGGCTTTTTCCTTGAGGGATGCCGCAAGCGACCGCGCCGTTTCCGCTCCAACCGGGAAAGGCGCGCCTTCCGCCTCTTCCTCCGCGATCTGCGCCTCGGTCACGGCAAACCGATTCTGGTTCGCATCGCTGTGGCGGCCACCGGGCGTGGTGGCGCGACGCGACGGCTGGGCCGCGATTCCCTGCGGATGGAGAATCAGCTTCTGCACCCGCCAATTCAGAATCTCGGCGACGAAGAGCGTGTTCTCGCTGGGGCAGGCCATGCTGTGGATCCAGCCGAATTGCTTCAGCTGCCGTCCGGCCTTGCCGAGCATGCCGACGAGCTTGCCGTCGAGGGTGAGCTTGTAAATACGGCCCGGAAAGGCGTCCGCAGTGTAGAGGAATTGATGCGGCGGCGGGGTGATGCAGACGACCCAGGGCGCGCCGGGCTTCAATAGCGCCGGTACGTTGGGCGCCATCGGATCGGCTGGCTTGTTGCCGATGATCTCGTAAGCGTCGGGCGGCACCGGCGCATCGACCGTGAATTGGCGCAGGAATTTGCCGTCGCCATCGAACACCTGGATACGGCGATTGCCGCGATCGGCGACATAGATATTGCCCTGCGCATCGCTGGTGATGCTGTGCGGGGTATTGAATTGCCCGGGCTC
>CAYMNX010000737.1:0-7549 GCA_964391905.1 uncultured Rhizobiaceae bacterium | reverse complement strand
GCGCGACGTCGGCGAGATGATCACGCCGGCCAGCACGAGAGCCGTCACCGGACCCAAGGCATCTTCCGTGCCTTGAGGCGGCGGGCGGCGGCTTTGCGCAAAGAGCGGGCGCTCGGTCACGGCGGCGAAGCTCTGCAGCGGCGCAAGCGAGAATTTGGGAGTGATATCCCCGTTGCGGGCTCTGTCCGGACTTGCGGCGGCGGGCGCGGCCCGATCCGCCAGCGGCGCGTCCGGCCATGTCAGCTCGGCATAGACGAGACCCGCCAACCCTATGCTGGCAAGCGAGAAAAGAACCAGCAGGACCATCTGCAGCAGCGGCAAAGATCGCATCATCGCGGACACCTCTTGCGCATTGCCGTCAGCCGCCTGCCCGCGTGTAGCCGTAGACGTCGAACTGCAAATCGACGACATCCGAATCGGTCGCCGTCGCGTTGCGATCGCGCAATTGCGGCGGCCGTGCGCGCAAATCGACATTGTCGAGGAACAGAAGCGGCGCGCTGGATTCGAGCCCGTAAAAGACGCGCAGCGCTGCGGGCAAGGTCGTGGTCATCTGCCCGCGAACCGTGATCCGGCGCAGCTTGCCTTCATCTTGCGCGGGGAGAACCTGGGTGCTCCGCAACTCGCCGCGATTGGCATCGGCAAGCGCCTTGATGCGGTTCTGGATCTGCGCCGCGACGAGCGTGTCGTTCGATCCTTGAAGGAAGCCGTCCTGCGCCGACTGCCGCTGCTTCAGCGCGGCGAGCTCGGCATGACGCGGTTTAAGCTCGCGGGCCGCGCGCTGGTAGCGCATGAGCGTATCCTGAAGCTGGTCGATCGACGCCTGTGTCGATGCGTAACTATCGAGAATCGGCTCCGCGACAAGGTAATAGAAGCCGCCGATGACGGCGAGGAGGAGCGCGAAGGCGAGCGCGCGGCTAATGGGTGGCGACACGCCTTTCATCATGGGCCCTCCCGCGGCGCGATCCGCGCGGCGATATCGAAACGCTCGCGATTGATCTTCGAATCTTGCGTGATCGATGACCGGAACGCGGCGTTGCGGAAGCTCGGCGATTGGTCGACGAGCCCCAACAAGGCCGTCGCGGAGCCGGATGCGCCGATGAGGTGAACTTCGCCGCTCGCGATCTGTAGCTCGGTCAGCCAGGTATCGTCCGGCGTCAGCTTTGTAATCGTGTCGAGCAATTCGGTCACGGTCGGGTATTGGCGCTTGCGGTTGACGAGGAACTGCTGGTCCTGAATTTCGGCGTCGATCTGCTTTTGCAGATTGAGGCTCGCCTCGGCTTCTCGTCGCGCCTCGGCGACCTGCGCCGTCAGAGTGCTGACCGTATTGCTCGCGCGCAAGAAGGGTATCGCGACGGCGGCCACCGCCAGGAGCACGGTCAGACCGCCCAACGCCGCGATCGCCAGCCGCGCGCGGGGATGGGCGGCGGGACGGTCGCTGCCATGGAGCAGAACCGCGGAATCGGCGGCGGTGGAATGGGGGCCCGCCACCTCGAGACCGACCACTTGTAGACCCGTGCGCTGCGCGAGCTGCGAGATCTCTTGCGCATCGCTGCGCGGAACGACCGTGAGCTCGACTTGAATGGTGCGGGCGACCTTGTTGCGGCTCAGGATGCGGTGCGCGTAATAGACCGCATCGCGTTTGAACGGCACCAGACGCTCGAACTCGAATCCCACCACTTCCTCGAGATTTCGCTCGGCCGCGAGCGGCAGTGCGACCACGGTTCTGAGCGCGCGCGAGGCGGGAAGGCAAAGGACCACATGCGCTGCATCGGAGCTCCGGCCTTGCGGGGTCGAGGCGAGCATGCGACGGACCGCAGCTGCCTGTCCCGATTGCAGATCGACACGGCCCAGCGGCTCGCGATGGTCGCCGGTCTCGTAAGCGAGAAAGGTGCCGGTGTCGTCGACGACGAGGAGCACGCGGCTGCGCAAGCTGGCGACCCAACGGCGCAACTCTTCGGGCACGAAAAAGGCCAGCTCGTCAAGCCACCACCGCAGGGCGCCGCGCAAACCCGCATCGATCCGCGCCTGCCAATCGAGCATGTAGTCGACCCGCAACATTTATCGCTCGCCTTTCACCTTATCAAAACCCGCGTTTCGTTCATCATCGCGATCCGTTCACTGCGGTAGTTGCGGTGGCCCGGCGAGACGCGGCGCGACGATCAGATCGGGAGCATGCGAACCGTCCGCCCAGGCGATCCGAAGCCGCACCAGCTGCGGCAAAGCCGTCTGATCGTTCCACCGGTCCAGCCATTCCGGCGGGCGATTCTGATCGAGCGTGCCGAAGTAAGCAAATTCAACCGAGCGTATATTCTCGAGAATGACCGAGGGCTGCAATGTCGTTGGCGTCGATGTCAGAGCGCCGCGCGAGATCTGCTGCCACGAAACCGTCAAACGCCGCGTCCGCTCTCCCTCGAGCGCGACGCGCAGCAAATGGAAGCCGCCCAACGCGAGATAGGCGGGCGGTGTCGTGATAAAGCTGAGCGAATCCGGCTCGCCGTCGAAATTCGGGGCGGCGGCGACATCGCTCGATGTCGTAAGCATCCGCGCATCGGCCAATTCGTTTTGCATGAAGTCATAGACGACGCCAAGCTGCGCCGATCGGTCACTGCGCGCTCCGACCGCGCTCGCGGCGCGCGTCCCGAAGCGTAGCCCGCCGAACAGCACCACGGTCATCAAGCCGACAAGCGTGATGGCGACGAGCAGCTCGACGAGAGTAAAGCCGGCTTCGGCCGCGCGTTTTTCGGCGTCGATCGTCATGGCCCTGCCGCTTGCTGTTGGGGCGGGGGGCCGATGCGCAGCGTCCGCAGCGCGATGGAGCGCTGACGCGCCGCTTCCGGCCAGCTAACGGTCACCACGATTTCGTAGGGAACCGCCACGAGCAATTGGTTCTGCGGCGTCGTGTCGGTCTGATAGCGATGCACCGAAGCCGAGACGTGGTATTGCCCCTCCTGCTGATCGACCTGATTGCCATCGACCAACGGAACGCCCGGCCCCATCGATTCAAGCGTCGATTCCGCGATCAGCGTTGCCTCGGTATAGCTGTCGGTGCGCGCCGCGCTCGCGATCCCGGTGGAAAAGCTTCGCAGCAGCGGAAGCAGCAGCAACGCCGCGATGGTGAAGGCGACGAGCACTTCGATCAGGGTGAAGCCGCGCGCGTCAGCGGATCGCGGCATGACCGCCATCTCCCATGGATACGCGGCCGGTGAGCCAATCCACCAGAACCTGGCCGCGGCTATTGCCCTTTGCCAGCTGCACGCCGCCGCCCGTGGAACTGCCATCGGCGAAGAAGCGGATGCCGCCCGTCCTTCCGTCGATCCGCTCCGACGTCGCCGTCACGAGCAGGAGCTGTACGCCGCCGGGGACCCGTTTGGGCGCCGTTCCGCTGCCGGCGCGAAAGGAACCGCTCGCGGTGTCGATCACGAAGGCCTCCGTATGGCCGTGAACCATCGCGAGATTTCGTGTCATCCGCAGCGCGGCGGAGATTTCGCGCGCGGCCGATTGGACATCGGCTTTCGCCTGAGAGCCCGACATCAGCGGTACGATCATCGCCGTGATCAGCGCCAACAAAGCGAGGACGACCGCGACCTCGATGAGCGTGAAGCCTTGCGGCGATGTCCTATCACCAGTTCGTGACATCCTGATTCTCGCCGCTGCCGCCCGGCACGCCGTCGGCGCCGAGCGTATAAAGGTCATACTCGCCGTGATCGCCGGGACTCTTGTACGTATAGGGGCGGTTCCACGGGTCGAGCGGAATGGCTTTCTGTTTCAGATAAGGCCCATTCCAGCTATTAAGACCGACCGGATGCTCGATCAGGGCTTGGAGGCCCTCGGCCTGCGACGGGTAGCGGCCATTGTCGAGGCGGAAGAGGTCGAGCGCGCCCCCGATATTCTCGATCTGAATGCGCGCCGAATCCGATTTGGCGCGGCCGAGATATTTGAGAACCTGCGGCGTCACGAACGCCACGATCATGCCCAGAATCGCGAGCACGACCAGCAATTCGATCAGCGTGAAGCCGCGTTGTCCGCCGGGCGTCCCCGTCCATTTGGCAAGATGCGTGCGCATCGCTTCGACTTTTCTTCTTAGGAAGATCATCCCACCCTCAAATGGCCATATCATAAACGCTCAAGACCGCCGTCAGAATCGAGCCGATCACCAAAGCAACGACGACGCCGAGGCCGACGGTGACGGCCGGGACGAGAAGCGCCAACAGCCTCTCGACGCTGCGCTTTGTCTCCTGCTCGTAGATCTCGCCGACCTTCAAGAGCATCTCGTCGAGCCGTGCCGTCTCTTCGCCGACGCGCGTCAGATGGACCGCGAGCGCCGGCACGAGCTCGGTGCGCGCGAGCGGATCGGCAAAGCCCTTGCCCTCTTTCACGCTGTCGACCACGGACGACAATCCCTGTCGCAAGGCGCTGTTGGTGATCGTCTCCTGGGTAATGGCGAGCGCCGTGAGCGGCGTGACGCCATTCCGCAGCAGCGTCCCGAGCGTACGGCTGAAGCGCGAGATCTCGATCTTGGTAACGAGGTCGCCGACCAAGGGTGTGCGCAGAAGCCGCGCATCCCACCATCGCCGCACCTCCGGTCTGCGCATTTGCTGACGCCACAGGAAGATGGCCAACGCGATCGCCGCGACGAAAATCCACCAGTAATTCTGGAAGGCATCGCTGAGCGCCAGGACCATTTGCGTCGTAAGGGGGAGCGCGCCGCCCGCTTCCTCGAAGATCGGCCGAAAGCGCGGAATGACGAAGCCGAACAAGATCGACATCGAGCCCAAGCCGGTGAGGAGAACGAGCGACGGGTAGACGAGCGCCGACTTGACTTGCTCGCGCGCCGCCTGCGAGCGCTCGAGCAACTCGGCGAGGTGGCGCAAGGTCACATCGAGCGAGCCGCTCGCCTCGCCGGCGCGAATCATGCCGATATAGTAGGGCGGAAAGAGGCCGTTCTGCGCCGCCATTGCATCGGCAAGCGAGCTGCCGCCGCGGACCTTGTCGAGCACCGAGCGCAGGCAGTCGCGATCGAGCTTCGATTCGCTGACGCCCTGCGCGATGTCAAGGGCGCGATCGAGCGACAGCCCCGCTTGGAGCAGGGTGCCGAGCTGCTGCGTCAGAAAGACGAGGTTGCCGCTCTTGCGCTTCCCGCGGCCGGCCGTCGGATGCGCGAGGAGCTGCGACAGCAGTCGCGTTCGTGCCGTATCGGCGCGGATCGGGACGTAGCCGAGCGCGTGGAGGCGTTCGATGACGGCGTCCTTGTTGAGCGCTTCCATCTCGCCGGTAACGAGTTCGCCCGATGCCGCCGCCGCTTGATAGCGATAAACCGCCATGTTCAGATATCCCGCGTGACCCTCAGCACTTCCTCGATCGACGTGATGCCGCGGAGCGCCTTTTGGAGCCCGTCCTCGTACATTGAGTGCATGCCTTCCGCGACGCCCGCGCGATGTATTTCCTGCGCCGTCGCGCGGTGAAGGACGAGGCGCCGGATCTCGTCGGAAAGCGGCAGGAACTCCATCGCCGCGACCCGCCCGATATAGCCCGATCCTTGGCAGCGCTCGCAGCCTTTCGGGCGATAGAGCGTCGCCGGCTCGCCCTCGATCACCGGCAGGCGCAGCTGCGCTGCGAGCTCGGGCAGCACGTGATAGGCTTCGCGGCAATGGGCGCAGAGCTTGCGGACGAGGCGCTGTGCCAGTACGCCGTTGACGGTCGAGGTGACGAGGTAGTCCTCGACACCCATGTCGAGGAGCCGTGTGATCGTGGCCGAGGCGCTGTTGGTGTGGAGCGTCGACAGGACGAGATGGCCGGTCAAGGCGGCTTGAACCGCGATCTGCGCGGTTTCGAGATCGCGCATCTCGCCGACCATGATGATGTCGGGATCCTGGCGCAGGATCGAGCGCAGAATATGCGCGAAGGTCAGGCCGATTTGCGGCTTCACCTGAACTTGATTGACGCCTTCGAGCTGATACTCGATCGGATCCTCGACCGTGAAGAGCTTGCGCTCCGGGGAGTTGAGCCGCATCAGGCAGGTATAGAGCGTCGTCGTCTTGCCGCTGCCGGTCGGGCCGGTCACCAAGATGATGCCCTGCGGATGGTCGAGCACGCTCAGAAAGGGGGTGAGCGTCTCGTCGAGAAAGCCAAGCTCCGTCAAATCATTGACGAGGCTGGCGCGATCGAGAATGCGCATGACCACGCCTTCGCCATGGAGCATCGGCATGGTCGAGACGCGCAGATCGAATTCCCGGCCCTGGACCGCGAGCCGAATGCGGCCGTCCTGGGGCAGCCGCCGCTCGGCAATGTTGAGCTTCGCCATGATCTTGATGCGGGAGATGATCGCGGCGCGAAGCCTCGTCGGGGGTGAGGCGACCTCGCGCAGAACGCCGTCGACGCGGTAGCGGACGACGAGACGGTTTTGCAGCGGCTCGATATGGATATCGGAGGCGCGGCTGTCGATCGCGCGGGAGATGAGCTGGTTGACGAGCCGGATGACCGGCACCTCGCTGGCGAGGTCGCGCAGGCGGTCGACATCCTCGAGCAGCTCTTCATCGGCCCCGTCGGTGAGCGTGTCGGCGACCTGGCCCAGCGGGGCTTTCTCGCTCTCATAGAGGCGCGCATAGGCGACGTCGAAATCGGATGGCAGCGCGATGCGTGGCAGGATGCGCCGGCCGCTCGCCATCTCGACCGCGCGCGCGGCGAAATTGTCCATCGGATCGATCATCGCCACGATCAAGCTGTCGCCGGATTCTCCGAGCGGCAGCACGCCGGAGTGGCGCATGAATTTGCTGGTGAGCTTGCCTTCGAGAATCGGCGCCTCGGGATAATCCGAAACCTCGGCGATGCCGAGATCGAGCTCACGGGAGAGCGCTTCGGCAACGTCCCGCTCGCTCGCAAGGCCGAGCTTTACCAATAACGCTTCGAGCCGCTCCTCGCTGCTCGCCTGCAGCCGCAGCACGCGATCGAGCGCGGCCTCGTCGAGCTTTCCGCCCGCAACCAGGCGAGCAGCAACAGACCGTTCGACGGATTTACGGTCGAAATCTGAAATCACAACGGTACCTCGCCTCCCAGGCGACTTGAATTTAGCACGGACGCTCCGACTACCGGTTAAAAAGGAGGAGTGTTACGGCATCGTGTCAGCCGAGCGGTCCGTAAAGCCAAACCAGCCACGTTCCGAGGCAAAGGCCCGGCCCAAAGGCGAGGCGCTGATCGAGCGCAACTTTTCGTCCCCGAAGGGAGCCGAAGAGGGCCATGCCGAGCCCGAAGAGGGCCGCGATGAGGACGACGCTCGGCAAGCCCTCCCAGGATACCCAAGCGCCGGCTGCCGCCAGCAGCTTCACATCGCCGCAGCCCAGCCCCTCGCGCTGGCGTAGCCGGCGATAGAGCCACTGCACCAGGGCGAAGCTCGCAAACCCAACGACAGCCCCGATCGCGTGCGGCAAGACCAAGGCGGGCGCTTCGACCGCGGCAAAGGCAAGCCCCAATAGGATGAGCGGAAGGGTCAAGGCGTCGGGGAGCAGCCCGTCGCGGAAATCGATGACCGCGAGCGCCAGCAGGCACCAGCCGA
>CAYMNX010000736.1:0-7409 GCA_964391905.1 uncultured Rhizobiaceae bacterium | reverse complement strand
GGGTTTTGGCCGCGCCGCGCTCGCGCACACCCGCCGCCCGGCGCCCGTGATTTCCCGCGCGGTGCGCGCGATCACGCGCACGCCCGTTGGGGGCCTCGATGGGTACGGGGCGGGCTACGCGCTCGACTGGGTGGTCGAAATGCAGCGCTTCGACGAGCGCGACCTCTTCGATCGCATGGCCACCGAAGGCCGGCTGACGCCGCCGCTGATGGTGAGATTGGCCGACGCCATCGCGCAATTTCATCAGGAAGCCGAGCGCGTCGACGGCTTCGGCGGCGCCCAGGGCATCGACGAGGTCATCGAGGACAACCACGCCAATCTCGTCGCCGCCGCGCCGCCGCTCGATCGGCGCCATATCGACGATCTGCGCCGCGCGCAACGGGACGCCCTCGGCCGCGTCCGAAATCTGCTCGACAAGCGCCGCGCCGACGGCAAGGTGCGGCGCTGCCATGGCGACCTGCATTTGCGAAACATCTGCCTCTTCAAGGGCGAGCCGACCCTGTTCGATTGCATTGAATTCGGCGATGCCTTCGCTTCGACCGACGTCCTTTACGACCTTGCCTTTCTGCTCATGGATCTCGAGCATCGCGGCCTCCGCCATCTCGCCAATATCGTCTTCAACCGCTATCTCGATCGGACCGACGAGATCGCGGGCTTGGCGGCGCTGCCGCTTTTCCTGGCGGTGCGCGCCGCGGTTCGCGCCAAGGTCGCGGCGGCATCTCTGGCGGTTCACAAAGAGAAAGCGATGGCAGACGCCAATGCCTATCTCGATCTCGCCCACTCGCTGCTCCGGCCGGGATCGCCGCACCTCATCGCGATCGGGGGCTTGAGCGGAACCGGCAAATCGACGGTGGCGCTGGGGCTCGCGTCCGATTTCGCCCCGGCGCCCGGCGCGCGGGTGATCCGCAGCGACGTGCTGCGCAAGACGCTCATGCAGGTGGCGCCCGAGACGCGCCTCTCCGCCTCGGCCTATACGCCGGCGGTAAACGAGCAGGTTTACCGGCGCTCGCGGGCCGAGGCGCGCGCGGCCTTGGGAGCGGGCTACACGGTCATTCTCGACGCGACGTTCATCGATCCCAAGCAGCGCAACGATCTCGTCGAAGCCGCGCGCGCGGCCAATGTCCGCTTCACGGGACTTTGGCTGACGGCGCCCGCCGCGGTTCTCGAGCAGCGCGTCAAAGGGCGGCATGGCGACGCGTCCGATGCCGACCATGCGGTGCTGATGCGGCAATTGGCCGCGGAGACGGGAGGGATCGACTGGGCCGCGGTCGATGCGAGCGGCAGTCCCGCTGCGTCGCTTGCCGCGGCACGGCAGGCCTTGCAGCGCCTTACGATTACGACGTGATCTGAATACCGGCGGCGATGGCGAGCCGGACGAGCTCGGAAAGGCTGGGCGCCTGCATCTTCTCGAGCACGCGGGCGCGATGGACCTCGACGGTGCGCGGCGAAATGTTGAGATCGAAAGCGATCACCTTGTTTTGCTTGCCGCGGATCAGCTCGTCGAACACCTCGCGCTCGCGCGGCGTCAGCAGCGCCAGGCGCGCGCGTGCGGTCTCGCTTGCCGCATCGCTCTTTTCCCGCTCGATGAAGCGCGATTGCGCGAGGCGGATCGATTCGAGGATCGCGTCGCCGCCGAACGGCTTTTCGATGAAATCGACCGCGCCGGCTCTCATCGCGCGCACGGCCAGAGCGACATCGCCATGCCCCGTCATGATAATGACGGGCAGATTGAGCCGCATCTCTGCGAGCCGGTTCTGCAGCTCCAGCCCGTCGATCTCGGGCATCCTGACGTCGGAGATGACGCAGCCCGGCGGCAGCGATGCGGCTTCCTTGAGGAATTCGCGCGCGGACGGGAAGGTCTTCACCGCAAACCCGGACGCCTCGAGCTGAAGCGCCAAGGAATCGCGAACCGCGTCGTCATCATCGATCACATAGATGCGTGTCTCGGCGCTCATCCGGCCACCCTTAAGATACGCAATCTGCGCAACGCGCATCGAAACGACAAGGGCTTTCAAACCTCGGTCCCGATCGCCCGTTAACCTTCATACGGGAAACCCCTTACGCACAATTGCGAATTTTCGCTGTGGCGCCCCTGCGCAATCATTCCGACAACGAAACGCAGCGAATGAGAGTAGTCCCATGGCGACCCCCGCGCTTCATCCCACGCTTGCCCATACCGCCCGGCATCTTGCGGCATTTTCGACCGTAACCTCGGACGGCGTCGCCTGCCTCGACCGCCTCGGCACGGTGGTGACGCTGAGCCGCGAGCAGCCGCTCTTTTTTGCCGGCGATCCGGCCGATTGCTACTTCAAGGTCGTGAAGGGCGCGGTCCGCAGCTGCAAGCTCCTCGCCGACGGACGGCGTCATATCGGCGACTTCTTTCTAGCCGGCGATTTCATCGGCCTCGACGCCGATGAAACCTATCCTTGCACCGCCGAGGCGGTGACCGACGCAGTCCTCATTCGCTATGCACGGCGCAAGGTCGATGCGCTCGCCGCCGCGGAGCCGCAAGTCGCCCGGTCGCTCGTCGAGATCATGCGCGACGGGCTTTTGGCGGCGCGCGAGCGGATGGCTGTACTGGGTCATATGACGGCGCGCGAGCGCATCGCCTCCTTCCTGCTCGACCTCGCCGACCGTTCGAGCGACGCGCGCATCGAGCTGCCCATGACCCGGACCGATATCGGCGATTATCTGGGTCTCACCATGGAAACCGTGAGCCGGACCATCAGCCAGCTGAGGAACGAGGGGATCATCAAGCAGCGCGGCGTTCACGCGGTGGCGATCGTCAATCGCCCGGCGCTCGAGCGCGCCGCCGAAGCGTGCTGAATTCCAGACGATTGGCACATGGCCTTGCAATCTCGATATCAAAGAAAAGGAGGAGAGGTCATGGCCGAGCATTATCACGCGGTTGCCTGGATCGATCATCACGAAGCCCGCATCATCCATTTCAATCGCGACGTCGCGGATGACATCCTGGTTCGTCCGGCGCATCCGCCGCGTCATTTGCATGGGAAGGCGGGGAGCGCCGCCGGTACGCATGTGACCGACGAGCCCCAATTCTACGCCGATGTTGCCGCGGCACTCGGCAACGCCCAAGCCATCTTGGTGGCGGGCCCCTCGAGCGCGAAAACCGAGTTCATCAAATATCTGCATCGGCACAATCCCCAGATGCTCGACCGCGTTTGGGGCATCGAGACCTTGGCCCAGGTGACGGATCACCAGCTGGCCGCCGAAGCGCGCCGCTATTTCGCCAAGGCCGATCGAATGCATCCCCAATTGGGCTAAAACGAGAAAAGCCGCGCCCCCGGCGCGGCTTCGCAAAGACCTTGCTCGGCTGTTGGCGGCGAGATCGCCGCCCCGCTCCTTTACCGGCTGCTTGGTTAGAAGCCCGCGCCGGCGGCGCCATTCGCGAGAATGCTCTCGCTCTCGAGCTCGACCGCTTGCTGGTAGAGATCCGGAAAGCGGACGGTCAATTCCGCCGCCACCATGATCGAAAGAACCACCGCCACGGCGGCCAGCCCGGCATTGAGCTTGCCACAAAATGCATCGATGCTCCGCAACAGGGAAACCATCTCGAACCTCCACAATCCTCTCTTGCTCAACACACGATTCGGCTTACCGATCCACTACATACCGCAGTGCACAAAAATTTGGTTTACAAAATACGACAGTACCAATGACTTATTGTCGCAGGAGCCATGAAGCCGCCGCAGCACCGCCGCACGGGCGCCGAAAGCGCCGCGTGCGCAGGCCCGCCGCGCCGGAAAGAGGAACGAAACCCGGCAGTTAATACGCGGGAGCGGCGCCCGAGGGACGGCGGCGCGGCCGCGGTCTCGACCGGGGCGCTCCCGTCACATTGTCGTGCGCATGCACGCGATGGCGCTTCGCCGCGGTCCTCCCCCGGGGGGCGCCTTGCGACTCGCCTTCAGTGCGACAACAAGATCGGGAGGAGGCTGGCGCCGACGATCTCGCGGGTCGCGCCGCCGAAAAGGAATTGGCGCCACGGCATTTGGCCGTATCCGCCCATGACCAGAAGGTCCGCATTCTCTTCCCGGGCCGCCGACAATAGCTGCAGGCCGGGCCCCGCGCCGGAAACGGTGGGAAAGTGGCGGTGCCGGGCCTTGATATCATGCCAGCCGAGATACTCGACCAGGGCGGAGGCGCTTTCGTCATGCTTTTCGCCGATGGTGATGATCGTGGCGGCACGGGCCGAGGCAAGGAGCGGGAGGGCGGCGGCCACAGCGCGCGTCGCCTGGGCAGAGCCGTTCCAGCCGAGCGCGACATTGTCGCCGACATCGGTGGGGGGCTTCGCCGGTGCGAGCAGCACCGGCCGGCCGGAATTGATCAAGGTCTGCTCGACGACATCGGTATGGGGCTGGTCCACGACGCGATCGGAGCGGCCCAATACGGCCAGATCAAAGAACCGGGCGCGGCGCGCCACCAAGGTCGGGCCATAGCCGACCTCCTCGCGCCAAACCGCGGAGGCCTCGATCTTCGCCGGGAGCTTTTGCGATGGCGTCGCGTTCAGCGTGATCTGGTGACGCGCGACAATGGTCCCGAAGCTCGCCTTTGTCTTCGCGGCGACCGCATCCGCATCCTTGACGAAGCGGTCGATGAATTCGCCGGACATCGAGAGGCCGAAACCATCCCCCGAATAGGTGAAGAGGTCGCGCGGGTCAGGCTTCGCGTGGAAGCCCTCCATATGCGCGCCGAAGCGCCGGGCAAAACGGCTTGCAAGCTCGATCGCACCGTCGCTGGCGCTGCCGCCGCTCGCCGCCGCGAGAATGGTCTTGATGGTCATGGGCCGGCCTCCTTCTGAAGATTGAATTACCCTATCGCGTTATATGGCAGGCTCAAAGCCCGGCATCTTTGACCTGGATCATTTTACCGAAGCGGTTTAGATGAGGGGCAAGCGCCGGCCGTCGGCGGCGGTCGCGTCCCGTCGGCACAGTGCTTGATATGACAAGTCGCGGGGCGACGCGGATCGCAGACGACGACGGGGAGGGGGAGGAAATAGCTTGATCATGCGAGCCATTTTTGCGGTTTTTGTTCTCGCCACCGCGGTCGCGGCATCGCCCGCCGAAGCGGCCACCAAGGTCACGTTTCTCTATACCGCCGTGAACAGCTGGGTCGGCATATTCGTCGCGAAGGATCAAGGATTTCTCGAAAAGCACGGCCTCGATGTCGATCTCTCCTTGGCGCAGAATGGCTCGGTGATCTCGGCGGCTCTGGTCGCCGATTCGGCGCAAATCGGCGGCCCGACACCGACCGTGCTGCTGCAAGCGAATGAGCAGGGCCTCGACCTCGTCGCCATCGCCGGGACCGGCGCCTATCCGCTGAAGGATCAAAGCGGCATCATCGCGCGGCGCGATAGCGGCATCAAAACCGTCAAGGATCTCGTCGGTAGAAAGGTCGGCGTGCCGGGCCTTGGCGGCATCATCGACGTGTTGTCGAAGAAATGGGTCGAGAGCAACGGTGCCGATTATCATCGGGTCGACTGGATCGAGCTCACCTTCCCGCAGATGGGCGACGCGCTGAAGACGGGGCTCGTCGACGCCGTCGCGGCGGTCGACCCTTTCTACTCGCGCATTATCGATGCAAAGCTCGGCGAGAATATCGGCAGCTATGCGGCGGTGATCCCGGCGGGCACGGTGCCCGTCATCTATACCTCGACGCGCAGCTGGGCGATGAAGAATAGGGCGGCGATCGAGGCGCTGCGCGCGGCGCTGAAAGAGGCCGAAGCCTTCATCCGCGATCCCGCCAATGCGGCATTGGCGCGCGCGAGCCTTGCGAAATACACGAAGCTGCCGTCGCAAGTCGCGGCGACCTTGCCGCTCCCCGATCGCCTCGACGTCGCGCTGAAGCCCGAAAGCCTCGCCTTCTGGGTCGGCGTCTCGCGCGAGCAAGGCTTGATCAAGGGCAATCCCGATCCGGCGAGCCTCATCATGCCGTGATCTCGGCGCATAGGTCCGGGCTTCTCCCGGCCATCCATGTTTTCATTAAGGAGGCACGGAGTCGGCGTTCACTCCGTGCTCCGTGGCGGAACATATCGCGCCCACTCGGCACGCCGCACGATCGTCATGCAGCGCGACGTGCGAGCGGGACGGCGGCTAAGCGGCTTCCGGCTTGAACTCGATGATGAGGTTCCGCAGCGGCATGTCGCCGATATTCTTCACCGTGTGAACCACGGGCTCGCGCCAGTTGACGATGCTCGGCTGCTGCGGTGGCCGCGGCGGATCGAACCACTGATCGAGCATCGGTCCGTTATTGAGGCGGATCTCGACGCGCTGACAATGACTGTGACGCGGCCGGATGTCGCCGGGCTCGAGCCGCTCCTCATAGATGAAGAAGCGCTCGCCATCGTGCATCAGCATGTTCTTCGACGGCGGGATGAGCTCGGGCGGCACCTTGACCGGCGGATGCTCGGGCTTGATCGCAACCTCGAAGAAGGAGCCACCCGCCGGCACCCGATAGGATTGGCCGCGCTTGAACACCGCGAACTCCCCGCGCGTCAGCGTCTTCGTTGTGCCGCCCGCTTCGAGCGCGAGCGGACCCATCGCCACGATGACGCGATCACCCGCGCCGGGCGTCGCGGCATCGGCGAAAGGCGCACGGTCGCGGCTGACGAGCACGTAGTCGTTCGAGAGCGCGACCGGATTGGGTGGCGGCGCGCCGTCGCTCATTGCCGGCTATTTGTTGTTCTTCGCGTAGGATGCCTCGAAGCGCGGGAAGACCTTCTTCACATTGTCTTCGAAGATCTTCTTCTTGTCGGCATCGGAGATCGGCGCCTTGTCGATATAGCGCTTCGTATCGTCGAAATGATGCCCGGTCTCGGGATCGATGCCGCGCACCGCGCCGATCATCTCCGAGGCAAAGAGGATGTTGTCGGTCGGGATCACCTTGGTGAGGAGATCGATGCCCGGCTGGTGATAAACGCAGGTATCGAAGAACACGTTGTTCAGGACGAGCTCGCTGAAGGGCGGGCGCTTCTGATCCTGGGCCAGGCCGCGATAGCGGCCCCAATGATAGGGCACCGCGCCGCCGCCATGCGGAATGATGAACTTCAAGGTGGGGAAGTCCTTGAAGATGTCGGACATGATGAATTGCATGAAGGCGGTGGTGTCGCCGTTGATGTAATGCGCGCCGGTGGTGTGGAAATTCGGGTTGCACGACATCGAGACATGGATCATGGCCGGGACTTCGAGCTCGACCATCTTCTCATAGAAGGGATACCACCACTTCTTGTCGGTCATCGGCGGGTCGCTCCACTTGCCGCCCGACGGGTCGGGGTTGAGGTTGCAGCCGATGAAGCCCCATTCCTTGACGCATTTCTCGAGCTCGGGAATGCAATTGGCGGGCGGGACGCCGGGGCTTTGCGGCAACTGGGCGACGCCGATGAAGTTCTTGGG
>CAYMNX010000735.1:0-2306 GCA_964391905.1 uncultured Rhizobiaceae bacterium | reverse complement strand
CGATGCGATGTTCCAGATGGTCGACGATCTGCATCGCATCGCTGACGCGCTTGAGCGGCACGCATTGGTGAAGAGCAAGTAGACGATGGACGTTGTCCTCATCCCCGATCCGAAAGCGCCCGGCGAGGATGGCGTCTATTCGCTCGATTATGTCGTGGCCCTGGCCGGCGACACGATCGCGGCAAGCGCGTGGGATGTGCCGGTCGGTGTCACCAAGGTCGCGGATGTTTTCGCCGACCACGCCACGACCATCACCGTCGCGGGCGGCACGGACGGCGCCGATTATCTTCTCACCAACACGGTCACGAGCGCCGGCGGCCTAACGCTGCAGGGCTTCGTCACGCTGCGCGTGCGCCAGCCTGGCGCGCAGCCGGCGCCGGTCGCGACGCGCTATGCCGCGCTCGCCGACATGGTCGCGCGGTTCGGCCATCGCGCGCTCGTCGAGCTTACCGACACCGGCGACATCGCCACCGGCCAGATCGACCAGGCGAAGGTTGCGCAGGCGCTCGCCGACGCCGATGCGACGGTCGATGGCTATCTCGCGAGCCGCTACACGCTGCCGCTCGCGACCGTGCCCGAGCTCCTCAAGGTCATCGCCTGCGACATCGCGCGCTATCGCCTGATGGGCGAGCGGCCGATCGAGGAAGTGCGCCAGCGCTTCGAGGATGCGCGGCAATGGCTCGCGGCCGTCGCCGCCGGCAAGTTCGGGCTCGGCATGGACGATAGCGGCAACGCCGTGCCGGAGGGCGATGACGGACCCTTCCATCGCGGCGATCGCCGCGTCTTCGACAAGAGGCGGCTGCACGATTATCTCCACCCGCCCGTTGGCGGGATGTTTTATTGATGATCAAGGCCGTCGAAGACGCGATGCTTCATCGCCTGCGGCATGTGATCGGCAGCGAGAGCGCGCGATCGCTCGTGCGTCAGGTCGAATCGCTGCCAGCTCAGCTCGACGACAAGGAACTCGAGCGCCGCATCCGCAGCGCGCCCGGCGCCTATGTCGCCTTCCTCGGGGGTCAGGCCCGCAAGGGCTCGGCACTCATCTTCGATACGAGTTTCGCGGTCTATGTCTTGACCGCGAGCGGCGACGAAGGGAGCCGGCGCCGCGGCGGCTCGGCGCAGGCAGGCGCTTATCCGATCCTATTGCTCGCCGCCTCGGCGCTTCACAACTTCACCATCAAGGGTGTCGGCTCGCTACTTTGCGATGGCATCGACAACCTCTTCGCCGAGGCACTCGATGCGCGCGGCGTCTCGCTCTACGCGGCGCGCTTCACCATCCCCATCACCGCGCCCAACCCGACCAATATCGACGCGCTTGCCGACTTCCTGCGCTTCCACGCCGATTGGCTCATCGACAAGGAGCCCCCGGCCGAGCCCTTCACCTTGCCGATCGACGATGCCGATGTGACGGACGATGTCGTGCTCTTCACGCCGGCATCACCTCCGCCGCCGCCTGTCGGCGATGGCACGCTCGATTTTTCGAACCCCGACGATTCAGCCTTCATAGGAACGATCTGACATGGCGAAGATCTTGGTGAAGCCGAAGAAGGACCGGCTGGTGCGCGATCCCGTCACCATGCGGAAGATCCCGGACGAAGGCATCGAGGTCGATGAGTTCAATCTCTATTGGGCGCGTCGGCTCCTCGCCGGCGATGTCGAAAAAGCGGCGCCGGCCGCCACGGAACCCGCCACCGCGCAACACGAGTAAGCGGCAGCGGCGCCCGCGCAAGAAACGCCCAGCGATGAGGCGAGGAGCAAGTAATGGCCATCGACTTCGATACGATTCCGATCGACCTGCGCGATCCCGGCACCTATCTCGAGATCGTCGCGGGGCCGCTCATCGGCCTCTCCGTGATGCCCAACAACGCCGTCATGTTCGGACAGAAGCTCGCCTCCGGCTCGGCCGCGGCAAATGTGCCCGTGCTGGTGCCGACCAAGGATGCGGCAATCCAGCTCTTCGGGCTCGGCTCGATGCTGCAGCGCATGTGCGACAAATGGATCACGGCCAATCCATGGACGCCGCTTTGGGTCGTGCCGCAGGCCGACAATGCCGCGGGCACGGCCGCGACCGGCAGCATGACGCTCTCGAATTCGCCGACCGTCAACGGCACGCAGCCGCTCTATATCGACGGCATCCAGGTACTGACGGCATTGACTGCCGGCATGACCGCGGCGCAATGCGCGACTGCGATCCTCGCCTCGATCAACGCGACGGAAGGCTTGCCGGTGACAGCGGCGATCGATGGGACCAATACCGCCAAGATCAACTTCACCGCTCTGCAAAATGGCGCCGATGCCGGCGCGCT
>CAYMNX010000734.1:0-1697 GCA_964391905.1 uncultured Rhizobiaceae bacterium | reverse complement strand
GACTTGCCGCCGCCCGAGACGCCGGTGACGCAGGTGAAGGTGCCGATCGGGAATTCGGCGGTGATGTTCTGGAGATTGTTGGCACGCGCGCCGATGATCTTGATGCTCTGTCCCGGCACGCCCGGGCGGCGCTGCTCCGGCAGCTCGATACGGCGGCGGCCGGTCAGATACTGGCCGGTGATGCTCTCGGGCGTGGCCATGACTTCGGCGGGCTTGCCGGCGGCGATAACCTTGCCGCCGTGAATGCCGGCCAGCGGGCCGATATCGATGAGGTAGTCCGCGCTGCGGATCGCCTCCTCGTCATGCTCGACCACGATCACCGTGTTGCCGAGATCGCGCAGCCGCTTCAAGGTCGAAAGCAGCCGATCATTGTCGCGCTGATGAAGGCCGATCGAGGGCTCGTCCAGCACGTAGAGCACGCCGGTGAGGCCCGAACCGATCTGCGAGGCGAGACGAATGCGCTGGCTCTCGCCGCCCGAGAGGGTGCCGGAAGAGCGCGACAAGGTCAGGTATTCGAGCCCGACATTGCGCAGGAAGCCCAGGCGCTCGTTGATCTCCTTGAGAATGCGCTGCGCGATGTCGCGCTGCTTGGCCGTCAAATGCTGGTCGAGCGCCGCGAACCACTCGCCCGCTTTGAGGATCGAGAAGTCGCAAACCTCGCTGATATCGAGCTTGTTGATCTTGACGGCGAGCGCCTCCGGCTTCAGCCGCTTGCCGTGGCAGACTTCGCATTCGCGCGTGTTCTGGTAGCGGCCGAGCTCCTCCTTGAGCCAGGAGCTGTCGGTCTCCTTGAAGCGCCGCTCCATGTTGGGGATGACGCCCTCGAAAGGCCGCGTCGTCGTGTAAGCCTTGGTGCCGTCATCATAGCGCATGGTGATGGCAGTCTCGCCCGAGCCGAAGAGGATCGTCTTCTTGACCTTCTCCTGCAGATCCTTCCACGGCGTATTGGTCGAAACCTTGAAATGCCGCGCGATGCTGTCGAGCGTCTGCTGGTAATATTGCGAGGAGGAGCCGGCCCAAGGCGCGATCACGCCGTCGCGTAAGGATTTGCGCTCGTCGGCGACGACCAGCTCCGGGTCGAAGAAGAGCTTGGTGCCGAGCCCATCGCATTCGGGGCAGGCGCCATGCGGGTTGTTGAAGGAGAAGAGCCGCGGCTCGATCTCCGGAATGGTGAAGCCCGAAACCGGGCAGGCGAATTTCGCCGAGAAGATCGTCTGCTCGCCGCTATCGGCATTTTCGGCAATGGCGATGCCATCGGCGAGCTTCAGCGCCGTCTCGAGCGAATCGGCGACGCGGTTGCCGAGCCCCTCGCGTACCACGACGCGATCGACCACGACCTCGATATCGTGCTTCAGCTTCTTGTCGAGCGCTGGCGTCTCGTCGATCTCGTACATTTTGCCGTCGATCTTGACGCGCTGAAAGCCGCGCTTTTGCAGATCGGCCAGCTCCTTGCGGTATTCGCCCTTGCGGCCGCGCACGAAAGGGGCGAGCAGCAGGAGCCGCGTGCCTTCCGGCATAGCCATGATGCGGTCGACCATCTGCGAGACGGTCTGGCTTTCGATCGGCAGCCCGGTCGCTGGCGAATAGGGGATGCCGATCCGGGCATAGAGCAACCGCAGATAATCGTAGATTTCGGTGACGGTGCCGACGGTCGAGCGCGGATTCTTCGAGGTCGTTTTCTGCTCGATCGAGATCGC
>CAYMNX010000733.1:0-3750 GCA_964391905.1 uncultured Rhizobiaceae bacterium | reverse complement strand
AGACCGGCGCGTCGCCGCGCGCTTGCATGGCGGCGCTGCGATCGCCATCGTCGTCGCGCGCGGCGCGCACCGTCGCGAGCGCGAGCTCGCAGCGGGCGACATCGCCGAGCCAGGCCGGCGCCGCGGCCCGGTCCGGCCAGCGCTCGAGGAGAAAATCGCAAAACTGCCGCGCAGTCTCGAGCCGGCCGATGCTCTTGGGCGGCGCGGCGGCGGCGAAGGCGCGCAGAATTCCGGCTTCCTCGCGCGCAAGCAATTCGAGCGTGCGCGGAAAGACGCCGGCCAGCTTTTGGGTCCGCTTCTCATGCGAGAAGCGCGCCTCGAGATGGAGCAGCGCCGGGTCGATGCCGGCGAGAGCGGGCGGCGGCGCCTCGTCGCCGTCGCCGAAGATCGCGGCGCCGCTCGTCAGATAATCGAGGAGCGCGGTCTGGCGCTCGAGCAATGGGCGCGGCGCCGCGGAAGCCGGCGCGCGACGCCGGCTGCGCCGCGCATCGAGGAGCGCGCGGATGCGCGCGACATCGTCGAGAATCTCGGCGCCGGCATCGAGGCGGTCGTCGCGCTCGACGATGATCGCGTAAGGCCGATGGCGCGCGAGCGCATGATCGAGAAGCGCGAGCGTGTCCTCGGCGACGGGATGGGAATGCGAATCGGCGAGGACGGGCCGGCCGAGGCGCGGATCGCGCACCGCGATGCCGCCCGCCATATGGATTTCGTGCACCAGCCCGGGCGGCAACGCGTCGAGAAAGGCACGCGGATCGTAACCATGGTTGCGCGCGTTGAGGCGGAGATTCTCGATATCGAGCAGCAGCCCCGCGCCGGTCTCGCGGCAGATGAGGCTCAAAAACGCGGCGTCCGACAGCGTCGAATCCGGCCAATCGAAGAGATAGGCGATGTTCTCGAGCAAAAACGGAACCGGGATGCGCGACTGAACGATGCGCAGCTTCGCGATGACATCCGCGGCGACCGCCTCGGTCTTCGGCAGCGGCAAAAGATTGGCGAGGTCGCGGCCCGGCACGCGGGTGAAGGCGAGATGCTCGCTATAGGCCGGCGCCTTCAGCCGATCGACGATCGCGGCGACGCGATCGATATAGGCGAGATCGAGCGGCGTATCGGTGCCGATGGAGAGGCCGACGCCATGCGCGGTAAGCGGGATGCGGCCGACCAGATCGAAGATCTCCTGGCGCTGCGCGGCGCCGGCATAGATGCAATGATCGACCGTGATCTCGAGCACGTCGAAGCGTTCGATATGAGCGCGGGTCCAGTCTCCAATCGCCGAGCGGTAGCCGATGCCGACCGAAATCGGAGAGGCCATCCCATACTCCTTCTGCCACACGCCGAAATGTTGGCTGCGCCGTCGCGATCGAACCGGCGGCGCAGCCGTCCCTTCGCGCCTTCGATGCCCGGCCGCGAGGATCAGTGATCCTGCGGCGGGCTCAGCGTATAGGTCTGCAAGCGCGTCGGCTGGCCGGCGAGGAAATCCGCCGCCGTCTTGCCGAGCAGCTCATAGGCGTCCTCGAGAACGGGGCCGTGCAAGGTATGGCCGGCCGCGGGCTTGCAGCGGCCGGCATGGTTCGCATAGTCGTGCAAGGGATAGCAGATGCGCCTGTCCTTGCCGCCGGCAAGCCATTCATTCGCTGCTTCGATGAGATCGTCCATCGTCTCTTTGAAGAAGGGATCGGCGCTGACGACGACCGCTCGCATCCCCGCCGCCGCGATCGCGGCGAAGGCCGGCTTGTAGGTCGCGGCGCTGTTCGTCGCGCCCTTGCCGGTGACCGCGCCCGCGGTAAAGATGGGGCCGCGCGGCGACGACGCCCATGCCTTGGTTTCCGTCGGCGCCATCCAGGAATTGGGATTGGAGAGAAGGCAAATCTTGTCTTCCGGAATGCCGCTGCGCGCGAGATGCGCGGTGCGCAGCGGATTGTGCGCGAAGGTCTCGAGGCTGACGCCGCCACGAAAATAGCCCTGGCCGGGGCTGAGGACGCCGGGCGTGCCGCCGACCAGCGAGATGAACGGCAAGGTCGCGCCGGTCTTCTTCGCGGCTTCCTGCGCCACGACCAACCCGCCGGCGGTGACGATCAGGCCGATCTTGACGTCGTTGTTCAACACCTGCACGGCGCTATTCAGCGATTGGGGATCGTAGCCGCGATTGTCTTGCACGTTCATGTAGATCTCGCGGCCCAATCCCTTGCGAAAAGCAGCGGCCAAAGGGGTTCCGGCGAAGGAGATGCTCGACAGCACCCCGATCCCTTGCGTCACATCTGCCGGCATCAAGCGTCTCCTTGATATCTCAATCGATCGTATGCGATAGGGCGGACAAACGCGTCATGAGCTCAGGCGCTGCAGCCGCAGCCGCAGCCGCAGGAATGAACATCCTTGTTCTTCCAGCGCGGATGATTCCGGTTCGGATAAAGCCGCCAGCCCAAGACGAAATGCTGGCCGTTCTTGTCGTGCTGCTTCACGGTCTGCATCGCCTTCTCGATGAGGCTTGCGAGCTCGCGATTGGCGGCAAAGCCGCTCTTGTCGGTGGCATCGACATGCTTGGCGTCGGTCTTGACGCCCGGAAGCGGCACGCGACCCTTGCCGTTGGCGGTCTTGCGGGCGCCTTTCTTGAGCGTCGCGCGGGTGACCTTCGGGTAGATTTCAGGCATCTTCTTGCTCCTTTTTTGATATCGACGTGAGAACGCGCCTATCGCGACCCGCGCGCGGCGGGAGGCCGATCCGCACCGGCGATCAGCGCTTTCCACTCGGCTTCGAGCGCCATGAGCGATCGCCCATAGGCGTCGCACCAGCGCGCGGGCGATCCGGCATCGAGCGCGCCCGCGCGCAGCGGCGTGCATGCATAGAGCGCACGAAACTTCGCAAGCCCGTAGGCTTCGATCAGGAACTGGAGAAACGAGCCGGCGATCGCATAGATCGCGGCCTGCGCGCGCGGCTCTTCGATGCCGGGGCGCTCGACGGCGCGGAGCGCGAGCGGATTGGGGGTGGGAACGGCGTCGAGCGCGGCGAGATCGATGCTCGCGAGCGCCATTTCGCCCGCGGTGTCGCGTGCGGGCACCAGCTCCCGCAAATGCGCGCGCGTCACATCGTGCAGCGGCCGGCCGAAATTGGGGAAGGCCGGATTGCCGCCGAGAACAGCCTGCAGATAGATCGCGAGGCCCTCGGCGAGAAAGCGGTTGCCGTTGGGAAGATAGACATGAACGAGCTCATGGAGGATCGCTGCCTTGCCGGCGCGCACACGCCAGAGGGGAAACTCCATGCGGCCGCGGCAACCGTCCCAGGCCGGCACGAGCGCGCGTGAGATCTTGTAATCGGCGGAGACGAAGACCTCGAGCGCGGGAAGCGGCGACGGCGCCCACGCCGCGCGCTGGAGCCAAGCTTCGAGCGTGGCGCGCTCGCGCGCGAATGCCGCGGCGAAAGACGCGCGCGCGGCCGCGGCGAGGCTTTGATCGGCGCTGTCACGATAGCTGATGGTGGCGTCGCGATCTTGCGGGGCAGCGGTCACGGCGTCATGGGCCGGACGGAGCGCCCTCGCACGGACAAAAGCGTCCGACGGCAAAGCCGGATCGAGCCATTGCAAAACCATCCCTGCCCGGCCCCCGCTGGCTAAAAAATTCTTGTCGTTCAATGTGACGTTCGCGATCCGCGGTTCTTTGGCCGCAGTTTCGACCGCGTCCGTCGTCCCGAATCATTGAGCGGCGACTATACCGCAGTCCCGCAAAGGTCACAAGAATCAATACAAAGCGCTGCGCGACG
>CAYMNX010000732.1:0-5389 GCA_964391905.1 uncultured Rhizobiaceae bacterium | reverse complement strand
AGTGGCGCACAACCCTGGATCGCTTCGCTGCGCTCGCGATGGCAAGATTTTATCGAGTACCGTTCTGGCCCTATGCCGATCGGGTTTGCGCGCTGAGTGGCCAGATCGCGAGAATGATCCGCTCGATCGCGACGAGCAGCTGGAACAGCAGCACCGATGCGATGGTGATGACGATCACCGCCGCGAAGACGAGCTCGGTATCGAAATTCGAATAAGCGAGCACGATCTGATGGCCGAGCCCGGTGCGCGCGGCCACGAACTCACCGATCACGGCACCGATGATCGCGAGCGGCAGCGCGATTTTGAGGCCGCTCAAGATATGCGGCACCGCGTTCGGCAGGCGCACGCGGCGCATGATCGTCCATTTCGAGGCATGCATCAGCCGATAGAGGTCGATGAGGTTGGGCTCGACCTCGCGCAACCCCTGGATGCCGTTGATGACGATCGGAAAAAAGGCGAGCAGAAAAGCCATGCCGATCTTCGAGGGGATGCCGAGACCAAGCCAGATCACCAGGATCGGCGCGACCACCACTTTCGGCGTCGAATTCACGGCAACGAGCGAGGGTAGCAATAAACGCGAAGCCAACGGCGAGGAGACAATACCGATCGCGCTGACAATGCTCGCCACGAGCGCAATGAGGAATCCGAGCACGGCTTCGGCGAGGGTGATCGCGGTATTGCCGATCAGCGGCACGAAATTATCGACCCCCGCATTCCAGACGCCGATCGGCGACGGGATGATGAGCGCGTTAACGGCGAAGATCGCGACCACCGCCCACCAGAGAAGCACGACGACCGCCGCATAAACGACGATCTCGACGCTGCGCAGGATCGTGCCGGGCTTATGCCCGGCATCCGGCGCCGCGTCGGGCGCGGCGTGCTCCCGCTCGAGCACGGCCCCGGCGGTCGGGTTACGCGACATAAGCGCTTTCCTCAAGGATGCTGCTGACCTCGCGGACGCGGCGCCGCAGATAATCCTCGAGCGCCGCGAATTCCGGCGTTCCCATGACGCGGAGATCGCGCGGCCGCGGCAGCGGATTGTCGACGACCTCGGCAATGCGGCCGGGGCGCGGCGCCATGACGACGATACGGTCACCGAGAAACGCAGCCTCCTCGATGCTATGCGTCACGAGGATCACCGTCTTGGCCGATTCCATCCAGACGCGCTGCAGATCGAGATTCATTTGCTCGCGCGTCAACGCATCGAGCGCGCCGAAGGGCTCGTCCATCAACAGCAAAGGCGGATCGCTTAAGAGCGCCCGCGCAATCGACACGCGTTGCTGCATTCCGCCCGAAAGCTGATGCGGGAATGCCTTCTCGAAGCCTTTGAGCCCGACGCGCTCGATGAGCGCCCGCGCCGTCGCTTCCGTTCCGTTGAGCAGGTCGAGCACCTCGGCCGGCGCGAGCACGTTGCGCAAGACGGAGCGCCAGGGGAGCAGAACCGGAGTCTGGAAGACCATACCGATCCCGCCCTGGCGGGCGACGATCGGACTGCGCTCGATCGTGCCGGCCGAGACCGGCTGGAGTCCGGCGATGAGCTTCAAGAGCGTCGATTTTCCGCAACCGCTGGCGCCCAGGACACAAACGAATTCGCGGTGCGCCACCGCGAGCGAGAAGTTGACGAGCGCCATGGTGGTGCGCCGTCCTTCGCCGAAGCGCTTGCTGACGTTGACGAGGCGGACCACGGCGGCCTGCTCGTCGCTGATTTCCAACGCCCCCACTGGTGTCTCGACCGCCATCGGCGCGACGGCGTCTAGGCCGCCGCTACCGCGATCGGCGCACCGACATTGCGCACGACTTTCTTGCCCGCGCGGCGAAGCGCCTCGGCGAGGACCATGATGTCCTCGACCGGCGGCGGCAGTTGGGGAAGACGCATCCACGGCGCGTCGATGACGCCGGTGAGCCAGGCGGTGAGCTTGTAGCGGTAGTGGAAATAGACGACGGGCAATCCGGCCTGCGTGCCGTAGATCGAATCGTAGACCGGCATCCACGAATCGGAGAGCGTGCGCGCCTCTTGGAGCTTCCCTTCCTTGACGAGCTTCAGCACCGCAACATCGTCGGCCGGCGCGAAATTCGTTCCGCCGCTGAGGCTGCCATCGGCGCCATAGACGTAATGCGCGAATTGTGCCTGGCCGCCGGCCTTAAGGCAGCCGACATCCCGCACCTCCTTCATCGCACGCGCGATGCGCATGAAGCCGCCAATATCCCACTGCGCGGTGATCTTGGCGCCGATCACGCTCGGCAGATGCTTCAGCATCTTCTTCATCGCGTCGGGGGTGATCATGTATTGCGTGCCGTAGCGATCTGAAGGCGAGGCGAAAAGGATAATCGGAATACCCACCGCCTCCTCGAACGCACCGTAATGATGGAGCAGAAAATCGACCTCGGTCTTCCAGCCGGGAATGCAGGGCGGGGTAAACAGCACCGCATCGGCGCCGGCGGCGAGCGCTTCCTTGCCCTGGCGAATGGCTTCGGCGGTCGAATCGGCGACGACGCCGCCGACCACGGGCACGCGGCCCTTCGCCTCCTCCTTCGCCATTTGAATGAGAAAGGTGCGCTCCTCCGGCTCGAGACTCACGATCTCGCCCGCATGGCCGCCGACCACCAGCGCCCCCAGATCATGCTCGAGCAAGCGGCGATAATGGGCGCGCTGCGCCTTCTCGTCGATTTTCTTGCAGGTCTCGTCGGTGTAGAGGACAAAGACGGCGGGACAAATCCCGGAAATCTTGGTGAGGCGCGTCATCTGGGTTTCTCCTTGCTGGCAAATCCTGTTACGAGCGTTATTGGATCTGATTGCGATAGAGCCGGTCGAGCGGCGGGATATCGGCGATTTGCTTCAGGTCTTTGAGGCGGGCGAGCGAATCCGAAAATACTTTCGGATCGATTGGGCCCGGCTTCTTCACGAGGTCCTTGTAATCGTGCCAATCCGCGACCAGCGGCCCTTGTTCGGCTTGCGGCATTTGCGGCTTCAAGAGGTCGTAGACTTCGGCATCGCTCGCATGGGCAAGCGCCTCAATGAGAGTGTGATGGATTGCCGCAACGATCTGCTTCACTTCGGCTGGCCGGTCGCGCAGCACGTCGTTGCGCACGATCAGGATCTTGTCGTAACCGGTTAGCCCCCAATCCGACATGCGCGTCAGATAGAGATGCTTGCCCTGCGCCTTGGCGCGCGCGAGGAGGCTCTGCCAGCTGCCGGGTGCGCGAATCTCCACGGTATCGAAGCCGCCGTTGAAAAACGTCGGGAACAGCACGCTGAAATCGACGCCCTGGACGTCGACGCTCTTGGGGTCGACGCCGTTCTGCTGGAGGATGTAGGGCAGCGTGGTGCGGCCGGCGCTGAAGCTCGTCGTGCCGAAGCTCTTGCCGCTCATCGCTTTGGGTCCGCTCAACGGCGCCATCGACACGATGTCGAGGGTTGGCTGATCGAGCCAGACATAGACCGCGATCGTGCTCGTCTTGCCTTGCGCGGCGGCCGTGAGAAAGGAATCGCTATCGACGAAGGCATAATCGACCTTCGCCGATTCGATCATCTGCAAAGCCTGATTGGTGCCCTGCATCGGCGTCACTTCGAGCGCGATGTGCACCGCTTTGAAATAGCCCTTCGCCTCGCCATAGAGCAGCGGCATGTAGGTCGCTTGCCAGGTGAAGTTGAGCGCGATCTTGGCGGGAATGTCCGCCTCGGCGGCGGCCGCGATCATCCTGCCATCCGGACCTGTACTGAGGAAGCCTGCCGCAAGAAGCGCCGCCAAGAAGCCGCGCCGTGCCAAGTCTCTGGGATTCGCGATCATCCCTACCCCCGCCTCTCTAGTTCAACCGCTTGGCCGCCTCTTCGACGAGGCTCGGATCGGCTTGCTTCGACACGTCGATCTTCGCCTTGATGAAGCCGAATTCCTGCAGCATGTCGACGTTCTTCTGGATCGATGCCAAATCGGGATGGAGGTCCGGATCGCGGTAGAGGTCGTTCTTGGTGAAGACCCAGCCCAGCCTTTCCGGTGGAATTTTCAAGAACTGCGCGACGATTCCGACCGCCTCCTGGTGATTGGCGGGATTCATGTACCAGCGCGTCGCGCGAATATCGTCCTCGAAGAAATCGATGAGCGCGGCGCGATTCTTCGCGATAAAGCCCGACCGCGCGGTGAGAAAGAGGAAATCGGTGACGCCGACAGCGTCGCGCTGCGTGAAGAGATCGACACCCGCGGCCTGAAACTCGGGATCCATGGTGAAAGGTTTGACGCCGACGACGAGATCCGCCTTCTTGTCGATCAACATCGACTTCATGCTCGGGAATTGCGCTTCGATGATCGTGTAGTCGTGCGAGGCTTCGAGCCCGTGCCGCCTCAGCATGACGCGCATGAAGATGTCCTGGCCGCCGCCGATGCCGTTGATCGCGACCACTTTGCTTTTGAGATCCTCGACCTTCTTTATGGGTCCGTCTTTCAGCACCATGTAGCGGTTGGTGTCGTAGCCGTCGACGCCGTCGCGAACCTCGTCGGCGATGATCCGGAGGTCGGAGAGATCGGCATTGAGGATCGCGGGTCCCAGGACATTGAAGGTCATCGGCGTGATATCGAGCTCGCCGGCGGCGAGCGCCTGGAGCGTCGCCGAGGAGCCGGCGAAGCGCATCGGCTCGAGCGTGTAGGATTGACCGAGATGCTTCGCGAGCCCTTCATGGGCGAAGAGGATCGGCGTCAGCTGCGCCGGCGCGACCGCCCAGCCGACACGCAGCCTCAGCGGCTCTGCGGCTTGCGCGGCACCGAGGCCGCTTGCGGCAAGGCCAACACAGAAGGCGAACAACCCGAACTTCATCCCAGCCACAACGCGCATGTGAGCCCCCTCGGGACGTTATTCCTTCAAGCGACCGGCCGCTTCCTCGATGATACTGAGATCGGCATGAGCCTTGATATCGACGGTTTCTTTGATAAATCCGAAGTCTTTGAGCATCTCGATATTCTTCTCGATCGAGGCGAGATCGGGCCGCAGGTTCGGCTCGCGATAAAAATCGTTCGTGGTGAAGGCCCAATCGAGGCGCTCTGCCGGCATTTTGAGAAAGCGCGCGAGAATCGCGACTGCTTCCGCATGATTGGCCGGATTCATGTACCAGCGCGTCGCGCGTATATCGTCCTCGTAGAAATCGACGAGGGCCGCGCGATTCTTGGCGATGAAGCCGGCGCGCGTCGTCAGGAAAAGAAAATCGCTGCTGCCGACGGCGTCGCGCTGGGTGAAGAGCGGGCGCGAGATCGCCTGAAAGCCCGGATCGGTCGTCAACTGCGCCGCCTTCTCAAAATCGTTCAGTGCTTCCACGTTGCGCCCTAGCGAGCGCCGGACAATGCCGCGCCAGAAATACGCGCCGGCATCTTCGGGCGCGAGGGCGATGGCCTCGCCAAAGGCG
>CAYMNX010000731.1:0-8105 GCA_964391905.1 uncultured Rhizobiaceae bacterium | reverse complement strand
GGGACCCGAGCGCGCCGTCACGCTCGGCGACTGCCTGAGGCCGGACAGTCGCTGGGCGCAGCCAAGAGCGGCGGAGAATCGCGCGGCGCCCTTTATCGGCAAGGCCGACCTCTTCGTAGAACACGCATCGGGATTGAGCGGCGCCGCCGCAATGGGCGAACGCTGATCGGGCTGTGGCGCCGGCGAAGGGGAGGGCGGCGCGATCGGTTGGAGAAGATGATGAGGAAGCTGCTCGCGGCGCTCGCGCTCTCATGCCTTGCCGCATGGCCGCTCGCCTCCGCTGCGGCGCAAGGCTATTGCGCCGCGCTCGGCGCCTATTACCCTTACGTGCGGAACTGCCCGGGGCCGTGGTATCCGGGACCGAGTTACGCGCCGGGCTATGTCGCGCCGGGATATGTAGCTCCCGGCTATGTTGCCCCTGGCGTCGCCTCTCCGCCGGTCGGTCGCGCATACGCGCCGCCGCCACCGCCGCCAGCGGATGCTCCGCCGCCGGCGCGGGAAGCGACCGAGGAAGAGGCCAATGCCCATCGCGCCGACGGCGCCGAGATCGGCATGCGGCGCGAAGCGGATGCGGTCGAAGGGTATCGCACCGCCACGGTCGCGGCTGCGATCCGTCGCTTCAAGAGCATGGGATCGAGCGGCGTCGTCATCACCGGCTATTACGCGCCCGCCGCGCGCATCGCCACGCTCGCCGATGATCCTGGCGCCGCCGACCGCATCTTCGTCGTTTCCGACAAGCTGCCGCGCGCCGGCCGGAAAATGCTGTCGGATTGCAGCGATTGCCGGATCACCATCTGGGCGCGCAAGGGCTGCGCGAAGGGCGTGCTCGGTGAGCAGGCGAACGCGCCCTGTCTCGTCATCGAGCGGGTCAAGAAAGATACCTACGAGGCGAACACGACCATCTACCGCTGAGCGGCGCTAATCGATCACGAAGACGACGCGCCCCTTGCTCGCGGCGCCGATGCGCTCGAGCTCGTCCGTCGTCCGTGTCGCGATGCCGCGCATGATCACCGTCGCGCGCCCTTTTGCGGCTCCGGCCGCGATCCGAAGGAGCTCGTCCATCGTCCGCTTGCCGGCATCGAAGGCGATGCCGCCACCGGCCGCGGCGATCCGCGCCAGGTCGTGATTGATCCGAGTTGCCATGCTGTCCCCCTATTGACGCGTGCCGATGGCTGCCGGGAAGCTTCGTGTCCGTCAATTTGCCGAGTCGATCACGGATGATGCACAACGCGCCGCAAAATCGTCCAATTCCATCGCTATGTCGCAATGCGTCGGCGCGGGATGCGCCGGGCATTATCGCGGTGGAGTTGGAGTATCATCATGGAGATCAATCTCGAAGAGAAGATCAGGTCGCGTGCCTATGCCATCTGGGAAACCGAAGGCCGGCCGCACGGACGGGATCGCGCGCATTGGGAGCAGGCGCTGCGGGAAGTGGCGGACGAGGAAACGCCGCCGCTTCGCGCCACCGCCGGCGAAAGCGCGGGCGAGATGGAAGCGGGCGGCGAAATCGCCCCATCACCAAAGCCCGCGCGGCGCGGCAAGCGCCTGCGCAAGTGATCCTGAGCCTCGATGCATCGCCATCGGAAGAGGAAGTGACTTTATGCCAAAGCTCAAGACCAAGGACGGTGAGCTCGACGTGCCCGTGTCGATGATGGCGCGGATGGCCGATCGCATGTTTCGTCTCGGCGGCGAGGGCCGCAGCGCGAACTATCTCGAGAAGGCGAAGAAGCGGCTCGAAGCCGGCCCTTGCCGCAAGGTCGATGCAGCGATCGTGCTCGCCGCGGGCGGGTAGGGCCGCGGCCCGACGCGGCGCCTGTCAGCCGCTTTTGCGCAGTTCCTTCAGGATGCGGTGAAACGCCTCCTGATCCTCGGGCGTGAGCTTCGCGACCTGCCTTTCCAAAGCCTTTCGCCGGTCGAACTGTGCCGCGGGCGGTTTCGGCTGCGTCGAAGCGGTGTCATCGCCCGCCGCGCCCGCCTCGCTGTCGATCGAAGCGATGAATTCATGAAGCAGCGAGGCGATTGCGCTCGTATCGGCCATGTTGTTCCTCCTCCCGCTTAGCGGTGCTTGTGAAAACGGCCGTGATGTTTGCCATGAAAGCCGCGGATGCCGATGCCGCCGATCACGGCAAAGGGCGTGTAGTAATAATAGGAGTTGTCGTCAGGCGCATAGGCGTAGGGTTGCGGGCTGCCGAAGGAATAGTTGAGCTCCGAATAGTTGAGATTGTTGAGATTTGAGGCGCTGAGGAGTTGGCAGCCGGTGCCGGGCAGAAAGAAATAGCCCGGCGGGCAAGCGACCTGTGCTTGCGCCGCGGCCGGTGCCACCGTCGCTCCCGCGCCGAGCATAAGGCCGGCTGCGAGCGCCACACCCATCACGATCCTGCCGAATTTCATGACTGGCCTCCAACCTCAATATGGTGCGGCCGGTCGTTCGATGGGAGATCGCTCGCGTGCGCTCAGGTCATGGCGAGAGCGATCGCGCGACGACACGCTGCCGCAGCGTTCATCGCCGCATGCTTCGGACGGATTCTCGCGACGACGCTTGAAATCGGTTTTGCTGGTGAGCCCGGCGGGATTCGAACCCGCGACCCCTTGATTAAAAGTCAAGTGCTCTACCGGCTGAGCTACGGGCTCACGAGGGAGCGCGGACAATAGGGGTGAGCCCCGGACGGGTCAATCACCCCGGCTGATCATCGCCGGGCGAGAACCGCTCGTCTATTCGGCGATGACGACGCCTTGCGCGGTTTTGGCGTGATATTCGCCCCTAAAGGGGTAGCGTCCCGCCGCGAGCGGCCGCAGCCGGACGATGCCGGTGCGCCCGCCCGGGACGACCTTCTCGATGCCGAGCGCGGTCGAATCGAACTCCTCGGCGGTGGGGTCCTGATTGTTGAGGTTGATCACCGCGGCCTTGCCGGCGGGCAGGTGGATCTCGGCGGGCGAGAAACGGTGATCCTTGAGCGTGAGGTCGATCCGCACCGTCTCGTCGGCATGGGCGCCGAGGACGAGGAGCAGCGCAAGCCCCGTGCCCGCGACGAGAGAAACGAAACGAAAACGCTGCATCGCTTTTCTCCTATCTCATACTTCCACGCCGATCGCGCGCCAGCCGCGGCGCGGCGTGTAGAGATGCGCGGCCGCGCCGTAGCGGCGCAGCACGCTCTCGCTCCGGCTGCCTTGCGCGAGCACGATCTTGGTGAGCGCGTCGGCGATGAGGCAGCGCTCGGCGATGACGCAGGCAAAGCGATCGCTGCCGACGCCGCGCCGCCATTGCCCGTGAACATGCGGACTGCGCCAGCGTCCCTGAACGCGCAGCCGTGCGAGCGTGCCGCCGCTGCTGGCGACGCTGCCATTTTCGATTTCGATGATTGGCGCCATCGCCTCGCCTTCGGCCGCGCATCGCAGCCGCACCTGCTCCGCGGCGGGACCGAGAGTGCGGAGATCGCCGCCCGCATTGACGCAAGCCTGCGACGCGCCGTTGGCGCGCAGCACCTCGATCGCGCGATCGACGGCATAGCCCTTCGCGATTCCCCCGAGATCGATCCAGACGCGGCGATGGAAGCGGACCTGCCGATCCGGCAGCAATTCGATGTGCTGCCAACTGCCGCCGGGATCGGGGCGATGCGCGCGCGTCGGCGCCGGCAGAATGCCCCAGGCGACCAGTTGAACGGCGGCGGTGATATCGAAGCACGCGCCGGAATCGGCGGCGATTTGCTGCGACCAGCGCAGCACCTCGTAAGTGGAAGGATGCACCGCGACCGGATGATCGAAGGCGTCGCGGTTGAGCCGGCTGACATCGCTTTCCGGCTCGTGGAAGCTCATCAGCGCGTGGATCGACGCGATTTCGGCGAAGGCCGCGTCGATGAGCTTATGCGCATCGCCCTCGGACAGGCCGGCGACGCGAATGGCGACGCGCGTCCCTAAGAGCGGTCGCGCCCGCTCAATGGCTGGACGGGGCGGGAACGACGGCATCGCTCGCCGGCAGGCGCTTGTTCTGGATGTCGTGATTCGATCTCAGCGTGTCGCCGTTGCGCTTGCGGGTGACCTGCGCCCGCCAACCGGCCCCGCGAAGCTGGCCGCCGTAAAGCCAATCACGCACCCACGCCTCCAAAGATTCTCATCGCAAATGGTTCTTATTATCACTGATAATAAGAACCATTATCAGTCACAAGGAAAAAAGCGGCCGCGACCGGGACAATTCGGAAAGCATGGGCACCGCAACCGTTCGATCCCGCGGAGATCCACGGCCTCGACCCCGCGTCAGAAATAGCCCCCACCCGGGAAAAAATCCTATTGCAAATCGTTCTCAATTGCAGTTACCTAACGCTTGCAATTGCAACTCACTCTTAACCAGGTCGCTTCGCCAGGCCATGACGGAAACGCGTTCCGAACGAGATGGAGGCCCCGTCGATAAGGAACTGCGCCTGCCCGTCGTCTCCAGCCGCACGCTGTTGGCGGGACATCGCGAGGTGATCATCGAGCATGGAACCGAGCGGTATCGGCTCCGCCTCACCGCCAGCAACAAGCTCATTCTCGTTAAATGACCACCGTTTCTCTCGAGCAGCCAAGCCAGCCGGTCCGCATGGACGAAAGCCAGCCAGGAATGCTTTTCGCAACCTCAATTCCTGGAACCCAGCATGACGTCCCGTCGGATCAAGCAACTTCTCGGCTCAACCTCCTCGATTGCGCTCCTCGCGCCCGCTTTCGGTCTTGCCCTCTCGAATTTGATTCATCCCGCCGTCGCGCAGACGAACGACGCCGCGCCGGTTGAGCTGCCGCCCATCTCGGTCGAAGAAAATCAGGGCGCGTCGAGCTATCGCACCGATCAGCCGACGCTTCCGAAGCTCACCCAGCCGCTGCTCGACACGCCGCAATCGATCGACGTCGTTCCGCGGCAGCTACTCGACGATCAAGGCGTCGCAACGCTGCGCGATGCATTGCGCAACGTCGCCGGCATCAGCATTGCGGCCGGCGAGGGTGGCTCGCAGGGCGACAATCTCACCCTGCGCGGCTTCACCGCGCGCAACGACATCTTCCTCGACGGCATGCGCGATTTCGGCAGCTACTACCGCGACCCGTTCTTTCTCGAGGACATCCAGGTTCTGAAGGGACCGTCCTCGATCCTGTTCGGCCGCGGCTCGACCGGCGGCGTCATTGAGCAAGACAGCAAGATGCCAAGGCTCGATCCCTTCGCCCGCGGGAGCCTTTCCTTCGGCACCGACGCGACGAAGCGGGTGACGGCCGATGTCAATCAGCCGCTGGGCGTTCTGGGACAAGGCGCCGCGTTTCGCCTCAACCTCATGGCGCATGATTCGAATGTCGCGGGCCGCGATGTCGCCGAGAACAGCCGCTTCGGCATCGCGCCGAGCTTGGCGCTCGGCCTCGGCACGCCGACGCGCCTCAATCTCAGCTTCCTGCATCAGAGCGAATACGACATTCCCGATTACGGTCTGCCATGGCTTTTCGAGGGGGCGGCCGGGCAGGGGCGCGGCATCGCGGCGCCGGCGCCGGTCAATCGCAGTAATTATTACGGCTTCGAGCATGGCAACTATCTGCGCACCAATGTCGATATCGGGACCGCCAAGATCGAGCACGATCTCAACGATGCGGTCACGCTGCGCGATCAGCTTCGCTACGCCCATTACACCCGACACTTCCGCATCACCGAGCCCCAGGCATTTCCTTCGGGCGGTACCGCGGGATCGGTCCAGCTGATCACGCCGGGCACATCGCTCGATAACATCAATGTCTCGCGCAACCAGCTTTACGGCACGAGCCTCGAGACCTTCGTTCAGAATCAGGCTGATGTGACGGCGAAGTTCAGCACCTTCTCGTTCAACCATACGCTGGTGACCGGCATCGAGCTGGGCGAGGAGACATCGGACCCGCGGCGCTACTCGACGGTCGGTCCGTTCAGCACGACGCCGCTGGTCGATCCCAATTTCGGCCAGACTTTCAACGCCAACACCTTCTTCTCGAGCAGCACCAAGACCGACGCCAAGACGATCGCCGCCTATGCGCTCGACACGCTGGAGCTGAACGATCAATGGCAGGTGATGGGCGGGATCCGGCTCGACCGGTTCGATGCCAATTTCTTCCAGCAGACCTTCAACGCGGCGGGCGCGATTACCGGCTCGACCTCCCTGCGACATACGGACGACATGGCCAGTTGGCGCGGCGGTCTCGTCTACAAGCCTTTGCCCAATGGCAGCATCTATTTCGGCGCCGGCACCTCCTTCAACCCCTCGGCGGAAACGCTCTCGCTCCAGTCATCCACCGCCAGCCTCGCGCCGGAGCGAAACAAGACCTACGAGATCGGCAGCAAATGGGATCTTTTCCATGACACGCTGAGCCTGCGCGGCGCGCTCTACCACACCGAGAAGACCAATGCGCGCGAGCCCGACCCGAACAATTCCAATTTTCAAATTCTCGCCGGCAACCAGAGCGTCGATGGCTTCGAGCTCGAGGCCGCGGGCCACGTCACCGAGAAATGGCAGGTCTATGCGGGCTATGCCTACACCTTCGGCGTCATCGACAAATCGCCGGTGACGGGGCCGGGCAGCGATCTTGGCAATCGCCTCGGCAACGTGCCGATGCACACCTTCAATCTCTGGACGACTTACGAGCTTCCCTACGGCTTCGAGGTCGGCGCCGGCGCGAATTATGTCTCGAGCCGCTATGCGAGCTCGACGCCGCGGAATGTCGGCGGCGTCTACTTCCTCAGCAAAGCGCCGGGCTACGTCACCTTCGACGCGATGGTGAAGTACTACGTCAACGAGAAGATCGATCTTCAGCTCAACATCTACAACATCGGCGACGAATACTATCTCGACGGCCTCCATCCTTCGCATGTCATTCCCGGCGCCGGCCGCACCGCGATCTTTACCATCGATTACAAATATTAGCGCGAGAGACGACGATGCTGATCCATGTCCCCGCCGTGCTCACCGCCGCTCAAGTCGCGGAATGCCGCCGCGCGCTCGATCAGGCGGAATGGGTCGATGGCCGCGTCACCGCGGGTCACCAATCCGCGCGCACGAAGGACAACATGCAAGTGCCGGAAGGGCATCCGGTGGCGCGCCGGCTCGGCGAGATGATTCTCGCCGCGCTGGAGCGATCGCCGCTCTTCATCGCGGCGGCGCTGCCCCTCAAGGTCTATCCGCCGCTCTTCAATCGCTATCAGGGCGGCCAGACCTTCGGCATCCACATCGACGGCGCCATTCGTCAGCTCGAAGGATCGGGCCATCGCGTGCGCACCGATCTGTCCGCGACCTTGTTCCTCTCGGCGCCCGAAAGTTATGACGGCGGCGAGCTTTTGATCGAGGACACCTACGGCCTGCATCGCACCAAGCTGCCGGCGGGCGATATGGTCCTCTACCCGGCCTCGAGCCTTCATCGCGTCGAGCCGGTCACGCGCGGCGCGCGGCTCGCCTCCTTCTTCTGGGTGCAAAGCATGATCCGCGAGGACGCGAAGCGCACCTTGCTGCTCGATCTCGATACCGCGATCCAGCAACTCAATCGCGTGACGGCGGACAATCCCGCCATGGTTCAGCTGACCGGCGTCTACCACAATCTGCTGCGGCTCTGGGCGGAGACATAAGCGATGGCGTGGCGCGACAAAATTCTCCGCCGTCTCCATCTCTGCATAGGCGGATTTCTCGCCATCCCCTTGGTGATGATCGGTCTCACCGGCAGCGTGCTTGTCTTCGACGACGAGCTGACGCGCTGGCTCGATCCGGTGCCGCCGGCGACGGCGACGGGCCCCGCGCATTCGCTGCGCGAGATCATCGCCGCGGCGGCCGCGGCGGCGCCGCAAGGTTATGTGCCGAGCATGGTGACGGCGCCGGAGGAAGTCGGAAGCGCGGCGGAGGTGCGCTTCAGCGATGCGCGGCATCCGGGTCCCGGCGGAATCCAGGTCTTCGTCGATCCGGCCTCGCTCGCCGTGCTCGCGGTGCATAAGCCGGGCGCGAGCATTCTGCGCCGGATCTTTCTGCTCCACGCCAATCTCATGATGCAGGACCGCAGCGGCCGCGCCATCATCGGCTGGTTCGGCGTTGCCATGTGCGCTCTCGGCGCGAGCGGGCTCATCCTGTGGTGGCCGGCGCGGCGGAATT
>CAYMNX010000730.1:0-6817 GCA_964391905.1 uncultured Rhizobiaceae bacterium | reverse complement strand
GTGCCGGCAAGCTCGTCACAGTCATATTTACCCCTAATGTCTCGTCTTTACCCCTAATGTCTCGTCGCGAGCATCTCTAACTCTAGTTTGATCAAGGAAGGAATGGAAAAGCGATAGGAAATTCGGAGCATCCGTACACTTCAGAAGTCAGTGTGAACATCGCGCTCGTCGCGATCCGCCGTGATGCGGCCCGCCACGAAGAGCGAGTGCCTATTTTGTCCGGACGTCGGTCGCTAAGTTACTGAAAAGCGATTTCCGGCGATGGCGGGCCCTGCAGGGATCGAACCTGCGACCTGCCGCTTAGAAGGCGGCTGCTCTATCCACTGAGCTAAGGGCCCGCGCCCCGATCGGACGCCGGGATTTGATCAGATACGGCCGATGAAGGGAACGGCTCTTCGCGTCACGACGGCCGATCGTAGCGAAAATTATCGGCATAGCTCTTGGGCTTGAAGCGGGGCTCATGCGGCTCTTCGACGCCATAGGCAATGCCATGCTTCTCGGCGAAGGCCTTGGCTTCCTCGAGCGTATCGAAGCGCAACCGGACCTGGTTGAGCGTATCGCGCGCGCTGGACCAGCCCATCAGCGGATCGGGAACCCGCTGCGTCGCCGGCTCGTATTCGAGCACCCAGCGTCTTGTCTCCGCCCGTCCCGATTGCGTTGCGGTCTTGGAGGGTCGGAAGATGCGGGCACGCCTCATGGGATCTCGTTCCTCTCGCTCAGGCAAATCATCGTCATGTGGTCGGGGCGAGAGGATTCGAACCTCCGGCATCCAGCTCCCAAAGCTGGCGCTCTACCAGGCTGAGCTACGCCCCGGCTTGACGGAAAGCCTCGTCCTTCTATGGCGCCCATCGCGATTTGGCAAGAATGGGCGCTCGATGGCCCGCGCCCGGCGCGCATGATAACATCGCCGGCAATTAAGAAATTGCGGGAGGGGCTTCATGCGTTCCGCGCCGGCCGGTTCTCCCGGCATCGCCGCCCCTGCCGCCAGCGAACCCTCGCGCCGCAAGGCCCTCGCCATGCTGGCGGCGGCCGGCGCCGCAACCTTGCGCCACCCGCGCCTTTCGCCCGCCCAAACCGGAGGTACCATGCCGCGCATCATCGACACCCATCACCACATTTATCCGCCGCGCTACGTGGCGCAGAACCTGAAACGTCTGCTCGACGATGCGACCGCCCTCCCCGCCTCGGCCTATCAGAGCTGGACACCGCAACTTGCGATCGAGCAGATGGACAAGGCCGGCGTCGCCAGCGCCCTCACCTCGATCACGAGCCCTGGCATCTGGTTCGACGATGGCGAGGCGGCGCGGGCGCGCGCCCGCGACTGCAACGAGTTCGGCGCGCAGATGGCGCGCGACTTCCCCGGCCGCTTCGGCATGTTTGCGGCGATCCCGCTCCCCGATACCGACGGCAGCCTTAAAGAAATCGAGTATGCGCTCGACGTCTTGAAGCTCGACGGCATCGGCCTCCTCACGAGCTACAAGGGCAAGCTCCTGGGCGATCCCGCCTTCGACAAGGTGTTCGACGAGCTTCACCGCCGCAAGGCCGCGGTCTTCGTTCATCCGACGATGTCGTGCTGCGGCAATGTCTTTCCCGGCGTGTCGGGGCCGACGATCGAGTTCCCGGTCGACACCGGCCGCGCGATCGCAAGCCTTTTGTTGCGCGGCACCTTCGCGCGCTGCCCCGATATCAAGTTCATCTTCTCGCATGGCGGCGGCATCCTGCCCTCGATCGTCCAGCGCGTCGTCGGCGCGGTCCGCACCATGACGCCCGAGGAGCGCGCGGCGCGCGTGCCGAAGGGCGCCGATTACGAGCTGCAGCGCCAATTCTATGACGTCGCCAGCGTCGCGATTAATCACGCCGGGATGGCCGCGGTCCTGAAGCTCTTCCCGATTACGCAGATCACTTACGGCTCCGACGCGCCGTTCGGCTCGACCACGGCGATTGCCGATGCGCTCTTAAAGCTCGGGCTGGGCGACAAGGAGCTGCGCGCGATCCAGCGCGACAATGCGCTGCGTCTCTTCCCGCGCTTCGATTAGCAGAGGCAGAAGGGTCAGCTCCCGCTTGCTCGCTTATCGCCCGGCTCGGCAACCTCCTCTTGCTCGAGGCCTTCCTCGATTCGCGGCTCCTCCAAATAGGCGGGAAGGTTGATCACGACCACATGCGAGCCGCCATATCGCAGCAGCGCTGAACGCAGACGGCGAGAGCGGTGGCCGTGAAGCAGGTATTGCCACCAATGCTTTTTCACGACTTCCGGTAGCAACACGGCAATGAGCCGATCGCGATTTTCCTTTTCGGTCTCAGCGACCAGCTTCAACATCGATCCCGTTATCCGTCGGTAACGCGCCTCGAGAAGCACGAGCTGGGGCGGCCGAAGTCCGGCCTTTCGCGCCGGCTCCTCGACATCGCGAGACCATCGTCGGCGCAGCTGCCGGTGCCGGTCGGGAGCCTCGGGGCCGGCCAAATCCAATAGATGCACGGCGACCACATCGGGCGAAAGACGTAGCGCCAACTGCAAGGCGCGGTCGGTCAGTCGATTCCACCCCTCGGTCGCCACCAGGACGATCGGCGGCTCGGTATGTCGCAGATCGAGCGGGCCGTCTTCGCGCAGGCGCGCGTCGAGATCGACGTAGTATTTCTTGACCAATTTAAGAAGAAAGATGACGCAGGGAATGACGAGCAAGGTGATCCATGCGCCTTCGGTGAATTTCGCAACGGTGATGATCGCCAGCGCCGTTGCGGTCGCGACCGCCCCGACGGCATTGATCGCGAGGCTGGCGCGATATCGATGGCGTTCGGGCTCTCCTCCCCCGCGCCGCAATTGGCCGTACCAATGCGCCACCATGCCGAGTTGCGACATGGTAAAGGTGAGAAAGGCGCCGATCGCGAAGAGCGGGATCAGCCGATCGGTGATGCCGCCGAAAATGATCAGCAGGAACCCAGCCGCCACGGCGAGATAAATGATTCCCACCGAAAAAACGAGGCGGCGGCCGGCCACCGCGAAAGGCCGCGGCAGGAAATCGTCGCCGGCAACGAGGCGACAGACGCGCGGAAAATCGACGAAGCTGGTGTTTGCCGAGAGACACAGGATAGAGAGCGCGCTACCCAAGGCGACGTAGTAGAAAACGCCGTGTCCGATGACGGCAGCCGCAAGCTGCGACAAGACGCTCTGATAGCTCTCCGCGGTCTGGTCCATCGCCGCAATGCCATAGCTCCGTGCCAGGTAGCTGATGCCGGCGAGCAGAATGGCGAGGATAGCGCAAATGGCGCCGAGCGTGCGGTGCGCGCGCGCGACCACCGGCTCGCGGAAGGCGCTGACGCCGTTGCTGACCGCCTCGATGCCGGTCATGGCGGTGCAGCCGGCGCTAAAGGACCGCAACAGCAGCCACAGGCCGACGGCTTCCGTCGGATTGGGCGGCTTGGGCGGCGCGATGACCGGCGCCGGGGTGCCGCCGGCCACCACTGTCTTGTACGCGCCGATCGCGAAGATCAGCACGAAGCTTGCCGCGAACAGATAGGTCGGCAAGGCCCAGGCGCGTCCCGCATCGATGGTGCCGCGCAGGTTCATGATCGTGACCAGCACGAGCGTCGCGAGGCACAGGGCGAGCGTATGGGAATGGAGCGCCGGGATCGCGGAGGTGAGCGCGCCAATGCCGGCCGAGATGCCGACCGCCACGTTGAGCACGTAGTCGATCATGAGCGCCGAAGCGGCGAGAAGGCTCGCATTCGTGCCAAGGTTGAGCTTCGAAACGGTGTAGGCGCCGCCATTGCTTGGATAGGCGCGGATCGTCTGGCGGTAGGAGGCATAAAGGATCGCCAGAAGCGCCAGAATCGGCAGCATGACGATGCCGATATAGGCAAGCCCGGCGGCGCCGAGAGGCATGAGCACCGTGAGGGCGGCCTCGGGTCCATAGGACGAGGAGCCGAGCCCGTCCAAGCCCATTGCCGGTACGCCCTCGAAGGCGCCGATTTTGCGCTCGGCCTGCTCTTCATTGGCAAGTCGGCGCCCGAGGATAAATTTGAGCAATGACATCGTCGCCCTTCGAAGCCGGCCTTAGCCGGCCACAGTCACAACATCCGGCCGCGTCATCTGTTCCGGGCGCTTTGACGAGACGGCGCGATGTCGATGTGCCGCGACCGCGCTAGCGAAAGAAAAGCCAGTCGACGACGATGAGCCAGGGCAGGAAGCAGAGGCTCGTCCAGCCGACATAGCCGAAGAAGCTCGGCATCCTGATCCCATGGCTCTCGACAATCGCCTTGACCATGAAGTTGGGCGCGTTGCCGACATAGGTCATGCCGCCGAAGAAGACGGCGCCGGCCGAGATCGCCGCCAAGGTCCGCGCGAGCGGCGCGATGAGTTGCGCTGCGTCGTGCCCTGCGAAATCGAAGAACACGACATAGGTCGGCGCATTGTCGAGCAAGGCGGAGAGCGCGCCCGTCGCCCAGTAGAAAGCGCGATCGACCGGCTGGCCCGCATGATAGAGCTGGGCGAAGAGCGGCGCGGCCGGACCGCTGTCGCCGGCGGCGATGATGGCGGCGACCGGGATCAGCGTCGTGAAGATGGCGGCGAAGAGAATCGCCACCTCGATCATTGGGCCCCAGGAAAACTCGTTGGCGCGGCGTACCGCCGGCTTCGTCAGCACCAGGGAGAGCGTGCCGAGTGCCAAGAGGGTCGCATCGGCGACGATGTCGGTAAGGGTCCATGCGACGCCGAGAACGTCGAGGGCGATCGGCGGCTGCCACGCCGCGCGCAACAGGATGACGGCGATCACCGCCGCGAGCAGGAGCAGATTGATCGTGCCCTCGAGGCCCAGCTTTTCGATCTCCGCCACCACCTCCGGCTCGCGGCGCGTTCTGCGATGCGCGATCGTGTCGAGCGCGTAGAAGGTCGCGAGCAGGACCGCGGCGAGAAGCAGGGTCGGCAAGCCCAGATGAAGGAGCGGCCAGAAGAACGGCACGCCCATGAGATAGCCGAGGAAGAGCGGCGGATCGCCGAGCGGCGACAGGCCGCCGCCGACATTCGCGACCAGCAGGATGAAAAACACGAAGACATGGATCGGCTTGTGGCGGTGGCGATTGGCACGGATCAGCGGCCGCAGCAGGACCATGCTGGCGCCGGTGGTGCCGATGAGGCTCGCCATCGCCGTTCCGAGCGCCAGGAGCACGACATTGACGGCGGGCGAGGCGCGCGGCGTGCCCTTGACATGCAACCCGCCGGCAATCGCAAAGAGCGCGCCCAGGAGGAGGATGAAGGGCAGATATTCATGGAGCGCAGCCTCGATGAGGTCGTGCAGCGCCGCGGCCGTGCCCTGCCGGACAAGAAACGGGGCGATGAAGGCCAAGACCCAAAGCGCCGCGAGCTTGCCGTAATGTAGGTGCCAGAGGTGCGGCGCCGCGAGCGGCGCCAGCGCGATGGTCAAGAGCAGCCCGGCAAACGGAACGACCCAGGCAAGGCTCAAGATCGCCACAGGGTGCGCATCGATCATCGCCTCACGATAGCGGGTCGGCGCGACGACGGCGACCGAGGAGCCACCGCGCGAATGCGGAGCGTGCGGTGCGCTCCCGCTCCGCATCCGCGGACTTGCTCCCTCTTCCCCCGCGCGCTACGGTCGCAGCGCTTTATGTTTATGGTGGGCCGGAGGCGCATATCATGGATATGACTGGCGAATACCGCATCGCGGCACCGCGCCAGCGAGTGTGGGAAGCACTCAACGATCCGGAGATACTGAAGCAGTGCATCCCCGGCTGTGAGACGATCAACAAATTGTCGCCGACCGAGATGACGGCGACGGTGCGGGCGAAGGTCGGGCCCGTGAGCGCGCGCTTCGGCGGCAAGGTGACGCTCTCCGACATCGACGCGCCCAACGGCTATCGGATCTCGGGTGAAGGCACGGGCGGTCCCGCGGGCTTCGCCAAGGGCGGCGCGACCGTGAAGCTCGTCGACGACAACGGCGGAACGAAGCTCAGCTATGTCGTCGACGCCAATGTCGGCGGCAAGCTCGCCCAGATCGGCTCGCGCCTCATTGATGCGACGGCGCGCCAGATGGCGGAAAACTTCTTCGCCAAATTCGCCGAGATCGTCGCGGCCGGCGCGGCCCCCGCGGCGCCAGCCGCTGAAGCGCCGGCGCCGGCAGCGCCCGCCGCCGCGACCGCGCCGCAAGAAGCGCCGGTCACGCCGCCCTTGCAAGGTGCAGCGCCACCGCGGCCGCAAACGCCGCCGCCATCACCGCCACCGAAACCATCCGGCCGCATTTCGCCGACGATCTGGGTGACGGTTCTCGCCGCGGCGGTGATCTTGCTGCTATATTACTTCACGAGATGATGAGGATCGCGGACGCGCCGCGCTTGACCGGAGCGCCGCCGCACACGAAACTTGGATTTGACGGCCCATAACGAGGGAGAGAGACGAATGGCCACCGTAACGATCACGGTGAACGGCAAGCCGGAAACCCGCGAGGTCGAACCGCGAACTTTGCTGGTGCAGTTTCTGCGCGAGCATCTTGGCCTGACCGGAACCCATGTGGGCTGCGATACCAGCCAATGCGGCGCCTGTGTCGTTCACATCGATGGCTACTCGGCGAAGAGCTGCACCATGCTCGCGACCCAGGTGAACGGCTCGAGCGTCACGACCATCGAAGGCCTTGCCAAGGGCGATCAGCTGCATCCGATGCAGGCGGCGTTCCGCGAGCATCACGGGCTGCAATGCGGCTTCTGCACCCCCGGCATGGTGATGAGCGCGATCGACCTCTTGCGCGTCAACAAGAACCCGACCGAGCAAGAGATCCGCGCCTGGCTCGAGGGCAATATCTGCCGTTGCACG
>CAYMNX010000729.1:0-9482 GCA_964391905.1 uncultured Rhizobiaceae bacterium | reverse complement strand
GATCGCCTCCAGCGCCTGGCGGTACCGCTCGGCATAGCGCGCGGCGTCGTCCGAGGTCCGGGCGGCCTCGCCCAGCATGTCGTAAGAAAGCCGATAGCCTTTGGCCTCCATCGCCTTGGCGCGGTGAAGCGCCTCGCCGATGGTGCGCCCCATCACGAATTGATGGCCGAGGATGCGCATCGCCGCGGTAACCGCCTGGCGCAGCACCGGCTCGCTGGTGCGCGCGAGAAAGCGGCGCAGCGCCGAGGCCAGATCCTGCTCGGCCGGACCCTCCTGTAGCAGGCGGCCGGTAAGCATCAGCGCCCAGGTCGAGGCATTGACGAAGAGCGAGCTGGAGCGACCCAGATGGCGGGCCCAATCCGCTGGCGCGAGCTTGTCGCGGATGAGGCGATCGACGGTCTCGGCATCGGGAACGCGCAAGAGTGCCTCGGCAAGGCACATGAGCGCGATCCCTTCCTGACTCGACAGCGCGAATTCATTGAGGAAGGCTTCGATGCCGCCCTTGCCGCGACGGCGCTTTCTCGCCTCGAGCACGAGGCGGCGCGCATTGGCGGCGATGCGCGCCGCGGCTTCCGATGGAAACGTCGCCGCCTCGAGGATGCGCGCGACCGCTGCGCTCTCGTCGATGCGATAGGATTGGCGCACGGCTTGGCGCAACGGGTCGGGGGCGGATGGCTGCGTCGGAAAGACCCATTCCATATCCTCTCACATCGCATGCCGCCGCGCCCTTGCCAAGCGCCACTGCGGCTGCTCGCAGGCTCAGCCGAAGAAACCGTGCAGGAACCAGTGCGGCCGGATTTCGGGCCGGTAGAGTCCGGAGCGGTAGAGCCAGAAGCGGCGGCCGTCTTCATCCTCGACGCGGTAATAGTCACGCGGCTCGGCGACCTCACGCCACCACTCCGCGGCGATGCGCTCCGGTCCATCGGCGCGGCGCACGTGATGAGCGCGGCCGCGCCAACGGAAGAGCAGCGGCGGATCGTCCGGCACCAGCGCCATCGCCTCGATCGGCTCGGGCCGGCGCAATAGGCGGATCGGCCGCCGTTTTCCGGAGGATAAGACGGCTCTTGCCGCGCCGTGATGGAAGGCCGGAAGAAAGCGCACGGCACGCTCGGGCAAATGGCTTTCTTGCAAGCGCGGCCTCACCACCGCTTCCACCCCCAGCCGCTGCGACAGCCGATCGATAAGCGCGGCCAGATCGGCGGCCTCCCCTGCCCCGCTGCTCGCGACCCCGCCGGCAAAGCCGGGCTGCAGCGGCGCGAGCGCCTCGGTTTCCGGTGCCATCAGCACCAGATCCTCGATACCGAGGCCGGGATCGAGATAAGGCAAGCGCTCTTCGAGGAGCCGCCACAAATGGCGCGGGTCGCGCGACGGCATGGCCGTGCCGATCGCGGCTTCCTCGATCCGATTGTCGACGCGATACAACATGAGGGCGAGCTTGCGGACGCCCAGATTTTCTTTCGCCAAGTGCCGACAGAATTCTTCGAGCACGGTGCGCGTCGCCATCGCGATATCCTCGGTCCGCAGCAGCGGCTCGGCAAAGGAGCGACGCAACCATGGCCGTTTCTTCGGCGGCAAGGGCGAGAGCGGCTCGGGCGCAAGCCCCGAAGCCTGATCGAGGCGTAAGGCCGCGCTCTCCCCGCAGCGCGCAACAAGCGCAGCGCGCGGCAGCGCGGTGAGTTCGCCGATGCGGCGTAGGCCAAGCTCCGCCAGCAAGGTGATGATCGGCGGCTCGAGCCGCAACGCCGCGACCGGCAAATCGGCGAGCGCGCGATGCGTTTCATGAGGCGGTATCACGGCGGCAGGCTTCGGGCCGAAGCGTGACATCGCCCAAGCCGCGCCAAGGGTGGTCGCAATAGCGACGCGGCCGGTGACGCCTTGGTGCGCGAGCCGTGCGATCACTTGCTCGGCAAGTCCGGCCTCGCCGCCGAAGAGATGAGCACAGCCAGTGACGTCGAGAAAGATCCCGTCGCTGCCATGAGGCGCCGTCCAGGGGCTGAAACGATTGCACCAGCGCGCGAGCCTTGCGAGCGCCGCCGCATCGCCGGGGAAATCGGCCATGGCCGCATCGAGATCGGGGCGCAGCATGCGCGCATCGCTGAGGCCCATGCCGGGTGCGATGCCCTCGCTCGCGGCGGTCGCATTGGCGGCGGTGATGACGCGCCGTCCAGCGAGGGCGGTGACGAAGACGAAGGGCTTATCCGATCGCGCGTTGCGGTTGCGGGAGCACTCGATCGGCCAATGCGGCAGAAAGAGTGACATGACCCGTCGCATCAGGGGCCTCCACTGTCCAAGATCTCGGGATGCCGCCGCGGCAGCGCCATAAATCGACGCGCCACAGCGGTCGACCAACGCCTGGCTCGCCTGGTGCCAAGGAGCCGGGCAGAGCGGCGATACGCCATCGCGTCACTGCCGCGGATGTTGCCGCACCACCAGGGCGACGCGGCAGCACGAAGCCGGTCACGCCCGAAGTTTCGGCCGCCAATTGCAGCCGCCGGCTCGCCAAGGCCGGCAGGGCCTTCACCTCGCCGATCACCGCGGCCAACGCGCGGCAGCGCAACCCCTCCTCCATGGCCCAGAGGATGTCCTGATCTCGCACTGCCTGCGCCAGGATCAAGCGCTCAGGCGCAAGCCCGTAAAGCGCAAGCCCCGGCATATAGAGATCGGCTTGTTCGAGACACCACAGCACCGGGCGCTCCGGTTGCAGCCGAGCAAGAATGCCGGCGAGAAACGCAGCAGCGACGGCGCCGCTCTCGGCCTCCGTACCAGCGCCATGGATTTCGTGAAGCGCTCCTAGCGCGACACCGCCACCCGGCAAGCTGGCATCCATCGCAGCGACGCCAAAAGGCAAGGTTGAGCACTTTTTTCCGTTGCTGGCGAGCGCTACCATTTGCTGTTGCAAAGCTTTGATTTTCGCTTTTTCTATCATGCGGCCTCATCTTTTGTTCTTTATTTGTTCCAGATAGTTTCAAGAGTCAAGTTGGGTCGTTTGACCGGTTGCTCCGCCTCAACTTTACGCGTAGACACAGCTCACCCCGCACCCCCTACCGCCGCCTTGGGCTTGGAGGAATCGTCTTGAGCTTCGTCGGCGAAGTTCATCGCTTTGTCGTCGATTACGGTTACCTCGCGGTGTTCTTGGGGATCTTTCTCGAGGATTTCGGCCTGCCGACGCCCGGCGAGACCATGCTCATCGCCGGCTCGGTGCTCGCCTCACGCGGCTCGCTTAATATTCTCTGGCTCCTGCCGATCGCCTGGCTCGGCGCCGTCATTGGCGACAGCATCGGCTTTCTCATCGGCGCGACCGGCGGCCACCGGCTTCTGGTCCGCTATGGCAGCCGCATCGGCATCACGCATGAGCGGCTACAGAAGGTCGAGGAATTCTTCGCCCGCTATGGCGACGTCGTCATCGTGTTCGCGCGATTTTTCCTTATCCTGCGCCAGTTCAACGGCATCGTTGCCGGCTCATTGGAAATGCCCTGGCCGCGCTTTTTTCTCTACAACGCGATCGGCGCGGCGCTTTGGGTCGGATTTTGGGGCGGCCTCACCTATTGGCTCGGAAAACGGTTTTTTGAATCGATCCATCTCTTCGGCTGGGTCGGCCCGACCCTCGCCGTGATCGCCATCGTCCTCGTCATCGCCATTGCCGTGTATTTCTGGCGCCGTCACCTGGCGTTGGCAAAAAAGCCCCTGCGCGACAGAGCAATTCTTCGCGAGAGCCGCGAGCGATAAGCTATTCGGCGGGATGGAGGGAGGGGCGCGACACCGCCTGCGGCGGCCGGCCAAACAGTCGCATCAAGCTCGCGATCAGAACCAGCGTGCCGACATAGAAGACGAGCTGAATCCCGGTCGGCCGAGCGACATAGCCGATCAAGGCATGAAGCGCCTGGCCGATCAGGCTGTTTTCCGACAGCAGCCAGGACGTATCCCACAAATTGCCGAGCGGCGGAACGAGATCCGCTTGAAGCAGGAACGCCGCTCCTTGCGAGGCCATGCCGGCCGCCAGCAGCAGGATCATCCAGCTCGTCACCGTGAAAAGATGCCGCATCGGTATGGTGATGAGCCCGGCGTAGAGCGCGGCCCCCGTCGCGACACCGAGGATCAGGCCGATCGTGCCGCCTGTCAGCAGCGAAATGGCGCTGCCGCCCTGAGCTGCGACGATGCCATAGACGAAAAGCACGATCTCGGAGCCCTCGCGGCCGACGGCCAAGCCGCAGAGAATGGCGAGCGCATAAAGCGGCTTTGTGCCAGAGAGAACGTCCCGCCCGACGCGGGTCGCTTCGGCGACATGCTCCTTCGCGTGGCGGCTCATCCATACATTGTGCCAGCCGAGCATCAGCACCGCGCCGAACAGGACCGTGGCGTTGAAGACTTCCTGTCCGATACCATCGAGTGCCGAAGCGATCTCATCGGTAAAGCCGGCGACCACCATCGCCCCGGCCACGCCAAGGGCGACACCGCTCGTGACCCATTTTCCTCGCCGCGGGACGCCCCGGCTCGCCGCCAAGACGATACCAACCACTAGAGCGGCCTCGAGAACCTCACGGAAAACGATGACGGCTACCGCCAGCATTTGACCTACCTCACCACCCGCAAGTGCAATTGCGAAGCGGTCTCAAATAATACGCGGGTGGCCCTTCTAATGCAAGGGCCGGGGCTGGTTTTCCGGCGCGTGGCATGCGACATGATCGCTCAGGAGGCCCGATGACGCCGACGACGATCTCCGACAGCGATGCCGTTCTTAGCGCGAATCTCGAATTCTACCGCGCCTTTACCACGCGCGATGCCGTCGCAATGGACGCGCTCTGGGCGCGCGCGGCGCCGGTCACCTGCGTCCATCCGGGCTGGACGCCCGTGACCGGACGTGCCGCCGTCTTGCACAGTTGGCGCAACATCCTTGCCAATCCCGAGTCGCCGCGGGTCATGTGCCATGATGACCGCGCCTTCCTTTACGGCGATCTTGCGACTGTGATCTGCGAAGAGGAGCTCGATGGTGGTCATCTGATCGCGACCAACATCTTCGTTCGCGAGGCTGGCCATTGGCGCATGATCCACCACCAGGCAAGCCCGATCGTAATCCGCGGCGATCAGGGCGGGGTCCGCCGATCGCGAAGCGGCGGGCGGCGCTGACGCGCGGCCTTCCTGCTCCCGTCGTCAAGAACGCGCACGATCCCATCGGTTAGCGCGCTCAATTCCTCCGGCGTGATCGTAAAGGGCGGCGTCAAATAGACGATATTGCCGAACGGCCGGACCCACAGGCCCTCCTCGACAAAGCGCCGCCGCAGCGCGGCGAGATCATCGATCCGCTCGAGCTCGACCACGCCGATCGCACCCTTGACGCGGACATCCCTGACGCCGGGCAGCACGGCGCAAGGGGCAAGGCCGCGGCTAAGCGCTTCTTCGAGCGCCGCTACTTGGCGAAGCCGCGGCTCGCGCGCGAAGAGGTCGAGCGAGGCATTGGCGGCGGCGCAAGCGAGCGCGTTGGCCATGAAGGTCGGCCCATGCATCAGCGCGGCAAGCGGGTCGTCCGAGCGGAACGCCACGAAAACAGGGTGACGCGCGATCGTTGCGGCGAGCGGCAAAGTGCCGCCCGTCAGCGCTTTCGAGAGCGTCATGATGTCGGGAACGACGCCCGCCGCTTCGCACGCGAACATCGTCCCGCTACGACCGAAGCCGGTGAAAATCTCGTCGAAAATAAGCAGCAGATCATAACGATCGGCGAGCGTGCGCAAGCGCTGCAACGCGAGCGGCTCGTGAAAGATCATGCCGCCCGCCCCTTGCACCAGCGGCTCGACGATGATGGCAGCGAGCGCGCTGCGATGCCGCTCGATGAGATCGCCGAGCGCCGCTGCGCTCTCCTCGTCGCGTGGCAATGGGGCAATGAGCGCACGCGGAAGTTGCTCCTTGAGACGACGGTGCATGCCCTCTTCCGGATCGCTCACCGCCATCGCGCCGAGCGTGTCGCCGTGATAGCCATTGCGGAAGGCGAGGAACAGCGGCCGGTTCTCGCCGCGATTGAGCCAGTATTGCCGCGCCATCTTGAGCGCGATCTCGACCGCGACCGATCCCGATTCCGAAAAGAAGACATGATCGAGATCGCCGGGCAAAAGCCGCGCGAGCCGCGTGGCGAGGGTTGCGGCAGGCTCATGCGCCAGCCCCGCGAACATGACATGCGGCATCCGATCGAGCTGACGCGCGACGGCATCGCAAATATGCGGATGGTTATAGCCATGGCAAGCCGTCCACCACGAGGCGGTGCCGTCGATGAGCGCGCGCCCATCCTCGAGAATGATGCGGCAGCCCTCGGTGCGCGCGACCGGCAGCGGCGGTGCGACCGTCTTCATTTGCGCATAGGGCTGCCAGAGATGCGGCAAGCCTTCGTCGAGCCAGTGCGGCCGCGGCGCGGCCAAGCTCAATCCCCCATCGGATGCAGACCGAGCCGGTCCATAAGGGCGCGATCGTGATCGCGCCCGGGATTGGGGGTCGTCAGCAATCTCTCGCCACAGAAGATCGAATTGGCGCCGGCGAGGAAGCATAAGGCCTGCATCTCGTCGCTCATTTCCTCGCGCCCCGCCGAGAGGCGAACCATCGAGGCGGGCATGGCGATGCGCGCGACCGCGATCACGCGCACGAATTCGAAAGGATCGAGCTTCGCCGTCCCGGCGAGCGGCGTTCCCGCGACCTGGACCAGAAGATTGACCGGCACGCTCTCGGGATGCGCCGGCAGATTGGCGAGCGCAAGGATCATGCCGATGCGATCCGCGCGGCTCTCGCCCATGCCGACGATGCCGCCGCAACAGACATGGATACCGGCTTCGCGCACATGCGCGAGCGTCTCGAGCCGGTCCTCGAAAGAGCGCGTGGTGATGATGCTGCCGTAATAGCCGGGCGAGGTGTCGAGATTGTGGTTGTAAGAGTCGAGCCCCGCCTCTTTGAGGCGATGTGCTTGATCGGCGGTCAGCATGCCGAGCGTCGCGCAGGTCTCGAGCCCTTCGGCGCGCACCGCCGCGATCATCGCAGCAACACCATCGATGTCGCGATCCTTGGGCTCGCGCCACGCCGCGCCCATGCAGAAGCGCGATGCGCCGCCCGCCTTCGCAACTCTGGCCGCTTCGCGCACATCGTCGAGCCGCATCAACTTGCCGGCGCCGACGCCCGTATCGTAGTGGACGCTCTGCGGACAATAGGCGCAATCCTCGGGGCAGCCGCCGGTCTTGATCGACAACAGGGTCGAGAGCTGCACCGCGCTCGGATCGAAATAGCGGCGATGCACGCGCTGCGCGCGGAAGATGAGCTCCGGCAGCGGCAAATCGAAGAGCGCCGCGAGCTCGGCGCTCTTCCAATCATGGCGCAGCGCGGTTTCGGCTCCGGTATCGGGCATGCGATCAAGGCCTTTCGCATTGAGCGGCTCACCGCGTAACGCTATATCTCGGCGAGGTCAAGCGGAACCCTTTCCATGCGCTCACTCGACGATTTCGCCGCGGCAAAGCTCCGCGAATTGGAAGCGCGAGAGCTGCGCCGCACGCTCATCGACACGGCGCGCACCGATAGTGTGTGGATGGAGCGCCACGGCCGCCGCCTGCTCTCCTTCTCGTGCAACGACTATCTCAATCTGAGCCAGCATCCGGCGGTGCGCGAGGCGGCGATGACGGCGATCCGCCGCTTCGGAACGGGCGCCGGCGCCTCGCGCCTCGTCACCGGCAATCATCCGCTCTATGCCGAGCTCGAAGCAAAGCTCGCGCGGCTCAAAGGGAGCGAAGCCGCCTGCATCTTCGGATCGGGCTATCTCGCCAATGCCGGCATCATCCCTGCGCTCGTCGGCACGGATGATCTCATTCTCGTCGACGCGCTCGCCCATGCCTGCATCTGGGCCGGGGCGAAATTGAGCGGCGCGACCGTCACGACCTTCCGACACAGTGATGTCGCCCATGCAGCGGCGCTGTTGGCGCAGCACCGCGCGCGACATCCTCATGCGCTGATCGCGACCGAGGGCGTCTTCTCGATGGATGGCGATCTGGCGCCGCTGCGAACGCTCGCTATGCTGGCGGTCGAGCACGATGCCTGGCTCATCAGCGACGACGCGCATGGCCTCGGCGTCTTGGGCGGCGGCCGCGGCTCGAGCTTTGCCGAAGGCGAGCCGGCACCCGTGCCGCTGCAGATGGGGACCTTGAGCAAAGCGCTCGGCTCCTATGGCGGCTATCTCTGCGCATCAGAACCGGTGATCGATCTCATCAAGACGCGCGCGCGGCCGCTCATCTATTCGACCGGCCTGCCGCCGGCGAGCGTCGCCGCCGCGAGCGCGGCGCTCGATGTGATCGCGCGGGAGCCCGCGCTCACCGCCTTGCCGCTGGCGAAAGCGAAACGCTTCACGCGAGCGGCCGGATTGCCCGAAGCGCAAAGCCCGATCGTGCCGGTCGTTCTCGGCGCAGCGCGAGCGGCGCTCGAGGCGGCGCGGCTGCTCGAGCAGGACGGCTTCCTGGTCGTCCCCATCCGCCCGCCGACCGTGCCCGAGGGCACGGCGCGGCTGCGGCTCTCTTTCTGCGCGCAGCATCCCGATGCCGAGATCGACCGCCTTGCCGCCGTCATTCGCGAGCGCCTCTTGTCGTGAGCGCCGTCTTCGTCACCGGCACCGGCACCGATATCGGCAAGACTTTTGTCACCGCCGCGCTCGTCCATGAATTGCGTCGCTGCGGACGGGCTATTGACGCGCTGAAGCCGGTGGCGAGCGGCGTCGATCCGGCGTGCATCGCCAGGAGCGATCCGGGCATCCTGCTCGCCGCCTTAGGAGAGCCGGCAACGGCCGAGGCGCTCGACCGCATCGCGCCCTGGCGCTATCGGGCGCCGCTCTCGCCTGACATGGCGGCGCGGCGCGAGAGCCGGCACCTCGATTTCGCCGCGCTCGTGCGCTTCACGCGCGAGAAGATCGCGGCAGCGTCGGGCGTGCTGCTGATCGAGGGTGTGGGCGGCGTGATGGTGCCGCTCGATGAGGAGCATACCGTGCTCGATTGGATTGCGGCGCTCAACATACCGGCACTGCTCGTCGCCGGCAGCTATCTGGGCGCGATGAGTCACACGCTCACGGCGCTCGATACACTCACGCGGCGAAAGCTCGCGGTCAAAGCGATCATCGTCAATGAAAGCCCAGGCAGCACGGTCGATCTCGGCGAGACCGTCGCGACCTTGCGGCGTTTTAGGCCGGGTACCGAGATCCTCTCTTTGGCGCTCTTGGCGAGCGCCGAAGCCCCCCACCCCACCCTGCAACGCCTCGCCGATTTGCTCTAGAATGCCGTCGTAGTTGCGGAGGTAGGGAGGATAGAGCCATGCGCATCGCCATTGTCGGTCAACAGGCTTTCGGGAAAGCCGCGCTCGATGCATTCCTCGAGCGCGGCGACGATGTCGCCGGCGTCTTTGCCGCACCCGAGGCGCCCGGCGCGCGGCCCGATCCCTTGCGTCAAGGCGCCGCCGAGAAGGGCCTCAAGACCTTCCAG
>CAYMNX010000728.1:0-10576 GCA_964391905.1 uncultured Rhizobiaceae bacterium | reverse complement strand
CCTTCGCTCAGCGTGATCTGAATTATGATAATTCCATTCGTCCGCGCGATGTCGAGATAGCTCGAATCATAGATGAGCGTATCGGGATCATGCTCGCTAATGATCTGAAAATTGTCCTTAGCGGGGACATTGATCGTCTCGACCATGGAGCGATAAACGACGGCTCCGACCTGCTTGCCAAAACCTTCGGGTCTGCCCTTCCTCAGAGCAATGCGCACAAGCGGCATGGACGATCTCCTGGCGAGCGAGCGCTCATAGCATCCATGTAGGCGTCGCGACGGAGGTATCAAGCGTCATGCGGACGTGGCTCTGCAGCCGCGCCGACGGCGATCCTTCGCCTGTATTCGCCTCCGCTTAGTGACAGCACGCTTCGGCATTCACCGCATCCGCATACTCGTCGTGGCGGCGGACCCAATCCATCAAGTTGTGGTGAGGCCCCGTCTCGTTGCGGCCCTTGGGCGTGAGGTCGAGAAAGAAATAGGTGCCGATCACCCCTTCATCGCCACGGGCGTAACAGGAATAGGTGTGAAAGATCTCACCCGCTTCATTTTTGACGAACACACTGAAGCCCGACAACTCGTCGCTGATGGCATCGCTCATCTTGTAATTATAGTAGACCTTGCCTTTGGCGAGGTCCTCCTTGGTAAAGGAGACGTGATAATCATAGTTGAAGTCGCTGCCATGGGACGACACCCATTTGGCGCGCCAACCCATGCGCTTTTTATAGGCTTCGATCTTGGCGAGCGGCGCGCGCGAGACCCTGACCAAGGTCACGTCATGATGCTCGAGATGCACGATCGTGCCTTCGACGTGATCGGAATTGAACGAGCAGCCGATGCAGCCCGCCTCCCAATCGGGACCGAGCATGAAATGGTGGATGATCAACTGGCTGCGGCCGTCGAAGAGCTCGGCGAGTGTCTTCGGGCCTTGCGGCGTGTCGAAGACATAGATCTTCTCGACCTTGACCCAGGGCAAGGCACGCCGCTCGGCGCTCAGCCGATCGTGCAGCCGCGTCAATTCCTTTTCCTTTGCTAACAATGCCTCGCGCGCCGCAAGCCATTCCTCCCGCGAAGCGATCTTGCGCTCTTCCATGCCGACCTCCTGTGCACCAGCCCCGCCATGACGGGTGGATGTTACCGCTCGAACATGCTTTTTCATTTTCATTGACAATTACGTTGATATCAATATAATGCGTGCCATGTCAAGCCGGGCCGAGCTTCCGATCGCCGTCACGCATCAGGTGCGCGACGCTTGCCTGTGCCTCCATCTGCAGCGCGCCGCACGCGTCGTCGCCCGTCATTTCGACGAGGCATTTCAGCCGCTCGACTTGACGAACGGCCAGTTCTCGTTGCTGATGTCGCTCAATCGTCCGGAACCGGCCAGCATGGGCAGCATTGCGAGCCTGCTCGCCATGGATCGCACCACAGTCACCGCCAATCTCAAACCGTTGGAGCGTCGCGGTCTCATCGAGGTGGCGATCGATCCCGCCGACAAGCGTAGCCGGCGCGTTGTGCTGACGGCGGCAGGACGCGCATTGCTTGCCGCCGCTGTTCCGATCTGGAAACGGACCCACGCAATGATGGAGCGCCTGCTCGGCCGATCCAATCCCGATCATTTGCGCGCCGACCTGCGCGCGCTGTCGTAAACGAGAGCCGAAACCAAGCGTATTGTCATACCCGCGGATCGCGCCTATGCGACGATCGCCTTACCGAGAGGAGATGCCATGCAAGTCCAACCCTATCTGTTTTTCGATGGTCGCTGTGAAGAGGCGGCCGATTTCTACCGTCGCGTGCTCGGCGCCGAGGTGACCTCGATCATGCGGTTCAAGGACGGCCCGAAGCCCGAGCCTGGAGAAGATTGCATGACGCCGCCCGGGGCCGACGACAAGATCATGCATATGAGCTTGCGCATCGGCGACATAACCATGCTGGCCTCCGACGGGCGCTGCATGGGGAAGCCGAACTTCCAGGGCTTCTCGTTGACGCTCACGGTGCCGAACGATGCCAAGGCGGAGGAACTCTTTGCCGCGCTTGGCGATGGCGGCCAAGTGCAGATGCCGATGACGAAAACGTTCTTTTCCTCGCGCTTCGGCATGGTGGCCGACCGCTTCGGCGTCGGCTGGATGCTTCTCGTCGCCCCCTGAGGGATGGCCCCGGGACGGCGGCGGCACGCACGGGGGGTGGGCGCCGCTCCGACCGCTCCTGCCCATTATTGCGATTTCTTGCGCGATTTGCAGCGCGACCGGGTCGCCCGTCTTGAGCGCGCGACGCGATCCCGGCTATCAGGAAAGGCCAGGTTTTGCCGCAGAATGGTAGCGCATGATGACCATAGAGCCTCCGCACCGAGCGAAAGATCTTTCGGCCGATTCCGATTTCTTCGATTTGCTCACCGGGAGCTATGCGCGGCTCGTCGGGTCTTCCCTCGTCGCCGCGGAACAAGGGCCGGCTTGGCTTTACGAGGCGGCCCCTTTCGTGGTCGTGGCGCACAATACCGAGCCCGACCCGCGCTTTATCTACGCCAATAAGACGGCCCAGGCGTGCTTTGAATATTCCTGGGACGAGTTCACCACTCTCCCCTCGCGTCTCTCCGCGGAGGCTCCCAATCGGGCCGAACGGCAGCGGCTGCTCGATGCGGTCGCGCGCAACGGCTTCATGTCCGGCTACCGCGGGATACGGACCTCGAAATCGGGCCGGCGCTTCTGGATCGAAGACGGAATCGTCTGGCAGCTGATCGACGGCGACGGTATCGTGCATGGGCAGGCGGCGACCTTTTCGTCGTGGCACGACATCTAGACCCCCGCCGCTCGTAGGATTCGCGCCGGAGCGAAATCGCTGCGATCCATCGAACGCCCCTTGACTCTTTCCCGTTGCCATCAAACCTCCATAATGAGTCGCGATAGTTGCGTCGCAATCGGTCGTTATCGCTTACGGCAGGCGAACCGGCTGCGATTTCGCATGATCGGGGAAGGGAGAGGATGCGAATGGCTCAAGCTGACACGGACGATACGCCGCGAAGGAGCGCTGAAGAGCAAGCGACCACGGCGCCGGAAGAGACTGCGGAACCGTCTCCAACCCTATCCGGCGAGCAGGATGCGATCCGCAGCGCGTTCATCGCGCGATTCTCGAAATCGAGCCCGCTCGACGCCGGGGATGCAACGCGGATGGAAGTCCCGGTCGGGGATCGAGCGTTGCGCGGCGCCTATGTCGCACATTACTCGCACGAGACCGGCGAAGCGGCGGGTGACTGGCAGCTACCCGGCAGCGAGGACAGCATTCGCCGCGCCTATGCGGCGCATATGGCCGCCCACGACAGCTTCCCGATCGGGAATGCCGGGCGCGCGCGCCGCGCAGCGACGAGCGGAAAAAAGCGTGCCGCTTCAACGGCGAAAAAGGCCAAACGCAAACCGGCGAAGACCGGCCGCGTGACCGCTCAAAGATCGAAAGCACAAAAGCGAACCCCTCGCGCCAAGCGGTCGCGACGCTGAAGCTCCCGGCAGCCCCGCTGGTGGCAGGGCCTGCGCGACCGGCCTGATCCCCAGTTTGGCTCAGGGCACCCCTTCTCCGCCGCGGCTACGGTTCCGTCGTTGCCGAAGCCTGCTTGCGCTCGCGAAAATGTGGGATGATCTCTTCGGCCGTGGCGGCGATGTTGTTGCGCGTCCTCGTGGCGCGCCGCATTGAGCTCAACGCAACAAGCATGGATGGAGCCTGAGCAATGGACACGAACCAGGTTGCCGACAAAATTAACCGAGATCGTCGCCGCTTCTTTGGCGCCGCCGCAATGACCATCGCCGCCACTCAGCTCGGCACGATCGGCCATGCGGCGGCACAAGGGGTGGACGTAAAGACGCTGCCTGCGATCAAGAGAGGAACCAATACCTCGTTCGGACCGCTCAAGCAGATCGATGCCGGCGTCCTGAATGTGGGTTACGCAGAGGCCGGCCCCACGAATGGCCCCGTTGTCGTTCTTCTGCACGGCTGGCCCTATGACATATACAGCTTTGTCGATGTCACGCCTTTGCTCGCGGGAGCGGGCTACCGTGTGCTCGTCCCGTACTTGCGTGGTTATGGCACGACGCGATTTCTTTCAAATGCCGCGATCCGTAACGGTCAACCCTCGGCGCAGGCCGTCGATCTGAAGGATTTTTTGGACGCTCTCAAGGTCGAGAAGCCGATCCTTGCCGGCTTCGATTGGGGAGCGCGCAACGCCAACATCTTTGCGGCGCTTTGGCCGGAGCGCTGCAAGGCCATGGTCTCAGTAAGCGGTTACCTGATCGGCAGCCAGGAAGCCGGCAAGCTTCCGTTGGCGCCGAAGGCGGAGCTGCAATGGTGGTACCAGTTCTATTTCGCCACGGACCGCGGTCGTGCCGGCTATGAAAAATATCGGCGCGAGTTTTCGAAGCTGATCTGGCAGACAGCTTCGCCCAAATGGCAGTTCGATGACGCCACGTTCAATCGCACGGCGACGTCCTTTGACAATCCGGATCATGTCGACATCGTCATCCACAACTATCGTTGGCGGCTCGCTCTGGCCGATGGTGAGCCGAAATATGCCGAGTTCGAGAAACGGCTTGCCCAAAGCCCCGTCATCACCGTCCCGACGATCACGATGGAAGGCGACGCCAACGGCGCGCCGCACCCGGAACCGAGCGCGTACGCTGACAAATTTTCCGGGAAATACGAGCACCGGAACATCACCGGAGGCATCGGGCACAACCTTCCACAGGAAGCGCCGCAGGCGTTCGCCCAGGCGGTCGTAGACGTCGGCACACGCTGATCTTGAATACGACGCGGGCGAACGAACTCGCGTTCGGACAGAGACGCGGCGACGCTCAATCCGTTGCCCTAATTTAGGAGGCGAGGCAGGAGCTCATTGGACAGGAACAGTAGAATCCCGATCAGTGCGCCGACCACGGTCCCATTCACACGGACGTACTGAAGGTCCTTGCCGACTTGCAGCTCGATGATGTGCGCCACCTGGCGACCGTCCCAGCTTGCGACCTGTTCGGCGATGAAGCTCGCGATCCCCAGTCGCCACGGGGCGATGTAGTCGCTCAATACTCTTTCGATTGCCGCGTTTAGGTATTGCTGCATCACAGCAGATCGTTCGAGCAGCCGTCCCGTGGTTTGAACAATCTCGGCACTCTTCCTGGCAACCTGCGGGTTGGGTGAACCCAGGTCGGCCAGGATTTCGGACTTGATCTCGCCCCAGAGCGTCTCCAGGGAGCGAATGAAAACCGGCTGAGTGGATAACGTGTCCTTCATATCTTCGATGACGGTTGCGTAGGTCGGTCCCTTCTGTAGGTCCCGCAGAACCTCCCTGATCCAGCGATCGAGATGCATTCGGTCGGGATCATCGGCCCTGCCTAGCGCATCGATCGTCTTCTCGAGCGCGTCGACGAGTCTTGCTGCGAGCTTCCGATCGACAAATTGCGGAATCCAGCGCCCCGTAACCTCCCCTACTTTTGCGGTGATCGTGTCTCGGTTTCGATGCAAGGCGGGCCTGACTTGATCGAGCAACGCATCGAGCAGCTCCATGTGTTTGCCCGAAAGAACGAGATTGTTGAGGACAGCGTCGACCGTCGCTTTCAGGTTGATGCGCTGCAGCGCTTCGTTACCGAGTTCGCGCAGAAACGCCTGCAGCCGTCGATCCTCGACAGTCTCCAACAGCGCCGGCAACGCGGCGACAATTCGCTCGGCGACGAAATTCGCAGCCGTCGGCGTTTTAAGCCAGCGAGCGAATTGCAGGGCGCGGTTCTCTCGTCTGAGCCGCTCGACGAGCAGTTTTGGTTCGAGAAAGTTATCCTTCACGAAATCACCGAGCGATCTGCCAATATCCCCCTTCTTCAGCGGGATCAGAGCGGTATGGGGGATGGGCAGTCCTAGCGGACGGCGAAAGAGAGCGGTGATTGCAAACCAATCTGCCAACCCTCCAACCATCGCGGCTTCCGCGGCGGACGCTGCGAGCCTGATCGGGAACGAATTCTCTTGCGATGCACGTGCGAGAACGAATACCGCGACGGCAAGCAGCAGCAATCCTGTGGCGAAGCACCGGTGGCGGCGCAGCGATTTTCGCTTTGCGGTGAGATCCGCTTCCATCAGCGATGAATGCATGGCACTCCTCGAGACCGCCGTGGCGGTCGGACCGCTACACGTTACTCGTTCCTCCCGCACCCGGAAAAGAGGTAGAACTCGTTTCAACCATGAGGACGCGCGGAGGAGGACGCTATGAAGTTTGGGCATTTCTGCTTACCGACCTATTTTCCCGACAATGACGGCAATGTCGGCCTTTTGATGCGCCGCTGGCTTGACCTCTTGGCCGAGAGCGAGGCTTTGGGTTTCGATTCGCTTTGGGCGAACGAGCACCATTTCGATCCCTACGGCGGCATTATTCCATCGCCGCCAACCCTTCTCGCGGCGCTCTCGCAGCGAACAGAGCGCGCACGGCTTGGCACGTCGATCGTCGTGCTTCCGCTCCACAGCCCGATCGAAATCGCGGAACAGCTTGCCATGGTGGATTTGATGTCGGGTGGCCGGGTCGAGTTCGGCGTTGGCCGCGGCTTCGTTGAATTCGACTATGACCGCTTGCACGTGCCGCGCGCGGATAGCAACGAGCGTATGCGCGAACAGCTCGAGGTGATCCTCAAAGCGTGGAGCGGCAAGCTTTTCAGCCATCGCGGCCGTTTCTACCAATACGAAAAACTCGAAGTGTGGCCGAAGCCGGAGCAGCGCCCGCATCCGCCCGTTTGGATTTCCTGCGCACGCACGCCCTCGAGCTTTGAATGGGCCGGCGAGCGGGGCTTCAACGTCCTCACCGTCGCCTATCACAGCGTTCAAAATCTCGTCGCCATGAACAAGATCTATCGCGACGCTTGGGACAGGTCCGGCCATCCCAAGGGGAAGTGGAACCTCGCAACCCACTATCACTGCGTTCTTGCCGAGAATAAGCGCGAGGCACGCGAGATCGCAGGCAAGGCTTGGCGTCGCTATACCGAGGCGACGACGCATACGATCGAGCGCGTCGGGCCAACGCTCACGGGTGCCGCGGCCGAAGCGCGGAAGCAAGCGATGGAGGAGCTCTGGGACACCGACCGGATGGTCGATGAACTGCGCCAGATCGCCTGCACCCCCGATGAATGTGTGACCTTGCTCGAGCGCGCGCAGGATGCGATGGGGTTCACCCAGTGCGACTGTACCTTCTTCTTCGGCGGTATCACCTTCGAGCAAGCGCAGCGCTCACTTCGCCTCTTCGCGACCGAGGTCATGCCGAAACTCAGAAACCGGACGCCGCGTCTCACGGCCTAGGCCGGATGAAGGAGCGGCACCAGCTTCGAAGAAAGGCCTCGGGGATCGACCGGGTTCGGGATAGAATATGTGTAAATGGGAGGCGGGAGAAAGCTCATGGCTGAAATCCTCGGGATCGGAACAACACATCATCCCTCGTTGACCGGGACGGACGAGGCCTTCGCCGGCACCTGGCAGCGCATCGTCAATGCGCCGCGCGTGGATGCGAAATGGCGCGACCCCAAGCACTGGCCGCCTGGGATGATCGACGAGGTCGGCAACGACATGGGGCTTTCCGCCGGAAAGCGCTATCGCGAGCGGATGTGGGCGAACTTCCGTAAACAGCGCGCGATTATCGACGACTTTAAGCCGGACTTCATCGTCATCATCGCCGACGATCAGTATGAGAATTTCAAAGAGACGATCATTCCGCCTTTCTGCGTCTTCGGGCTCGACGAGGATTTCGAGCAGGAAGTTTGGAGTCACGGCTACATGGGCAAGCAGCGCAATTATTGGAACGAGCCACCCGACTGGAAGATGAAGATCCACGGCCATCGCGAGGGCGCGAAGTATTTGACGGCCGGCCTCATCAATCGCGGCATGGCGATGCCTTATGCCTACAAGCTCTTGCATTCGCCGATTCTGGCGCATGGCTTTAATTACACCGTTCTCTACCTCGATTGCGATCGCACGGGGTTTGCTCATCCGGTCGTGCCGTTTCATGTCAACTGCTATGGCAGCTCCGTCATCAGCGCCGAGGGCGCTTTTGCGCATCTCTTCAAGGAGCCGGCGCAGATGGGTCTGCCGGATCCACCGGGACCCAATCCCGCGCTCTGCTATGAGGTCGGCGCGAAGATGGCGGAGACCTTGGCGGAAAGTCCCTACCGTGTCGTCATCATGGCATCGTCGAGCTGGTCGCATTGCTTCCTTTCGACCAATACCGGCTATGTGCTGCCCGACTACGAGTCCGACCGCAAAATGCTGGCGGCGCTCGAGCAGGGCGATTACGAGACCTGGCGGCGCCGCACGATCGCCGAAGTCGAAGGCGCGGGCCACCACGAGCTCCTCAACTGGCACGTGCTCGCCGGCGCCATGGCCGTGCTGAAGCGCAAGCCTGTCATCCTCGACTATGTCGAGACTTTCATCTTCCAGTCCGACAAGTGCTTCGCGGTGTTTCCGCCGAATTAGGATGTGAACTGATCGCCCCGCGGTCGATGGACCTTGGGAGAAATGAGAGCGGTCGCCGCCAAGTCCTGGTTCGCCGCACATGATCCGACCCTCCCGCTCGATGGCATGGGATGCCGGCGGTCGCAATTTTGCTATGCTGCCAATGCATTGGGTGGATCCTGGCGCGGTGCCGGATTCGGCACGCACAATCGGTGATCGATGGTTCTGCAAAATCAAAGCAGCGTGGTGATCGTCGGCGCGGGGGCCGCGGGGCTTATGGCCGCCCGCGAGTTGGCGCGGGCCGGCAAGAGAGTGATCGTTCTCGAGGCGCGGGACCGCTGTGGCGGACGGATCTATCCGCTGCCGGCGGAGCAATTCGGTTATCCGGCCGAGGGCGGCGCCGAATTCGTGCATGGCGCCGCGGTGCTGACACGTGCGTTGATGCAAGAAGCCGGCCTTTCCTTCTCGCCGCTCTCCGGAACGGGATGGCGCGCCGCCAACGGCGTGCTCTCGGCCGACGAGGGGTCCATGCCGCATGCGGCGCGGCTTCACGAAGCGCTGAGCGCGCTCAAGACCGACCTCCCGGTTGCCGAATTCCTTGCGCAGCATTTCGCCGATCCGACCTATGCCGAACTGCGACGCTCTATCACGCGGATGGTCGAGGGCTACGATGCTGCAGACCCCGACCGCGCGAGCACCTTCGCGCTCCGCGACGAATGGATGGGCCGCGGTTTGGGCCAGCAGGGACGAATCGCCGAGGGCTATGGCGCTCTCATTGCGTTCCTCGTATCCGAGTGTCGTCGCTACGGCGCTGTGATCCATCTCGGCGCCGCGGCGGCCGCGATCGATGCGGAGCACCAAGCGGTGGCCGTCCGCTGCCATAACGGCAGTGTGTTCAAGGCAGACGCCGCGATCCTCACCGTACCGCTTCCGCTGCTTCCCGATATCGCGCTGCCGCCGGCGGCACGTGCGAAGGCGGATGCTGCCGTCAGCGACATCGGTTTCGGCAATGTCGTGAAAATTCTTCTGCGGTTCGCAACCAGTTGGTGGAAAAACTGCTGCGGACAAAGCATCTCGGACCTGTCGTTTCTCTTCTCCAACGCGCCGGTTCCGACCTGGTGGACCCAGCATCCTGCGCCTCACCCGGTGCTGACGGGCTGGTTTGCGGGACCCAAAACCAAAGGACTGGCGGGCCTTGCCGCTGACGACTTCATCGGGATGGGGCTCGCCTCGCTTGCCGAGATGTTCGCGGTGCCAGTGGAACGCTTGAGAACGACGCTCATCACCGCACAGGCAATCAATTGGCAGAGTGACCCCTTCGCCCGCGGCGCCTATTCCTTCGCCACGCCGAAAACACTGGACGTTCTATCGGCTCTCGGCAATCCGGAGCCGGGCGTATTCCTGTCAGGGGAAGCGTTCTATGGCGGCCCGGAGATGGGCACGGTAGAGGCGGCTCTGACCAGCGGACTGCAGACGGCGCAGGCTATCTTGTCCAACGGCGATCGCCGAATCTGACGGCCGACAATGATGCGGCAGACGATCGTGTCACAAAGCCGCTCCCGCGGCTTTGTGCGGCTTCTTCAGGAATTGGCAGTTCTCCGACGTGGCGCCCAGTCCCCGAAAGGGGGCTAGCATGGCGCGATGCGGGATCGACGAAGGTCACTCGCTGATCGGTTTGCCGACCAGTTCCCAACGCGTTCCGTTGTAGCGCTTGACCTGCGTGATCGTGAGCGGGAAGAGATTGCCTGGCGTGGTATTGAAGGCGATTCCCGGCAGGAAAATGGGAAAGGTCCAATCCTTGATGTTCGATGCGATCTTCATGATGTTCTCGCGCGTCAGATTATCGCCGGCCCTGCGCAGCACTTCGACCATGGTCTGCGCCTCGACATAGCCGCCGGCCGTGGACTTGTCGCTTTCGCGATCCTGGGGCGGCACGTATTTCTCGATGAAGGCGAGATACGCCTTCACACCCGGATCGTCGGCCCACATCGGATCGGTCGTGTCCTTGACGGAATCGGTCGAGATGATGCCCTTGAGCTTCTCGTCGCCGACAGCGCCGAGGACACTTTTCGCACTTGCGACATAGGGAACGAAGATCAGCGCGTCGGGGCCCGCCTGATCGCGCGCAG
>CAYMNX010000727.1:0-5227 GCA_964391905.1 uncultured Rhizobiaceae bacterium | reverse complement strand
TCGCCGCTGCGATCGTTGAAGGAGAGGCCCGTCTCGTGAACCTTCGTCCCGGGCGCCTGGCTGATGATGAGAAGCCGTGCCGAGGCATGCCCGCGGATAATGGGCCGCACGCCGAGCGGGAGGTGCGGCGCGCAGACCGTGCAGGCGCGAATCTCGGCGAAAAGCTTCTCGAGCGACGATTGGCTCATGAAAGAATCGCGCGGCGCCATCATGTCGCGGCAAAAAGCGGCCGGTAGCGCTTCGCGCGGCCCTCGCTAAGCTCGACCACCAGCCCCAAGGCGGCGAGCGCGGCAAGGCGATTGTTCCATGCCGTCTGCCGGACGCCCTCGGCCGCGCCGTGATCGCGCATCAGCCGCGCCGCGTCGGTGAGGCCATTGTCATGGACAAGCTTGAAGGTGACACCCTGCTTCGGATCGAGCTCGCCGAGCGGCGCCGCATCCGTGACCGCCCCGTCGGCCGAGAGCGTGCAGCCCATGATGGCGCTGCCGCGCGATTTGAGCACCTCCAGCAACTCCTCGCGCACCGTTTCATTGGCGTTGGCGATCACCGGGTAGAAGCGCGAATGGCGGCCGCGAATGATGTCGCGCAAGGCGATCACGCTTTCGCGCAGATAGCTGCCGGTCGCGACGTAGACCCCGGCGAAATCGAGGAACAGGGGCTCGGGCGCAGGCGGCTCGATCGCGCTCAGCTCCAGGAGCTTGCCGAGCATGGTCCGGCCATTCTGCGCGCCCGAGAGCACCGGAATTTCAGCCAGAGCGCGCAGTTTCAGCTGCATCCAAATACCTAGTCAGATTTCTCACCCAACGTAGGTGAGATTTGAAAACTCCCATCTGCTTGTCAAAGCAATTTCGGCCGGACTTCGCGACTTGCCCACCCACGCGAAGTTTTGGCGCCGCACCGGCGGCGTTCCTTCGCGCAATCCGGCATTGAGAGGCGATGACCCCGCCCCTATGATGCGCCGCGGACGCGCAATGCCGAGGACGGATACAGGACCGACATGAAGAAGATCGACATTTTCCCTCACATCTTCCCCAAGAGCTATTTCGACAAGATGGTCGAGATCATCCCGAACAAGGCGACGATCCGGCGCTGGACCAATATTCCCGTCCTCTACGACCTTGATCGGCGCTTGGCGATGATGGAGGAGTTCGGGCCCGATTATCAGCAGATCCTGACCCTCTCCATGCCGGCGGTCGAGTATGTGGCGCCGGCCACGACCTCGCCCGATCTCGCGAAGCTCGCCAATGACGGGATGGCCGAGATCGTCGCGAAGTACCCGAACAAATTCCCGGCCTTCGCCGCCTCCGTGCCGATGAACAACGTGAAGGCGACGCTCGAGGAGATCACCCGCGCGGTCGAGAAGCTCGGCGCCAAGGGCATCCAGATCTTCACCAACGTCAACGGCCGGCCTTTGGACGATCCCGAATTCGCGCCGATCTTCGAGAAGCTCCATTCCTATGATCTCCCGATCTGGATGCATCCGACGCGGCCGCAGAAATTCGCCGACTACCCGACGGAGACGGGCTCCAAATACGACATCTGGTGGGTGTTCGGCTGGCCCTATGAGACGAGCGCGGCGATGGCGCGCATGGTGTTCGCGGGCTTCTTCGACAAATGGCCGAAGCTCCAGGTGATCACCCATCATCTCGGCGCGATGGTGCCGTTCCTCGAAGCGCGCGTCGGCCTTGGCCTCGACCAGCTCGGCACGCGCGAAGGCGCCGAGGAGAGCTACACCAAGATCATCGAGGCGATGAAGAAGAAGGGCCGCCGCCCGGTCGATTACTTCCGCATGTTCTATGCCGATACGGCGATCAACGGCTCGGCCTCGGGCACGCGCTGCGGCCTCGATTTCTTCGGCCGCGAGCATGTGCTCTTCGGCACCGACTGCCCCTTCGACCCCGAAGGCGGACCGCTCTTCATCCGTGACATCATCAAGATGCTCGACCATTTGGGCCTGCCCGACAAGGATCTCGAGATGATCTATGAGGGCAACGCCAAGCGGATGCTGAAGCTGAAGTAGTCCTCGTCATTGCGAGAAGCATAGCGGCGAAGCAATCCGGAAGAATTTTTGAGACCCTCGATCGCATCGCTGCGCTCGCAATGACCGGAGCGGAGAGAAGCGGCTCACCGCAGGATCGCGGCGATATTGCCGCCATCGACGGTGGTGATATCGGCCGTCGTCTTCAAAGCGAGTGCTTGATGCAGGAAGGCCTGCGCCACGTCCTCGGCCGTCACCTCGCGGGCGAGGAGATTGCCCGCCATGTAATCGTGCTCCGACAGGCCGCGCGCCTTCGACCGTGCGGCGATCATCTCGGGCGTCAATAAGCCGCTGCGGATCCGATCGGCATTGACGGCGTTCGCGCGAATGCCGTCCTTGCCGTAATCGAGCGCATATTGGCGCGAGAGGAACAAGGTCGCGGCCTTGGGCAGGCCATAGGGACCGAAATCGGGACCGGGATTGATCGCCTGCTTCGAGACATTGAAGAGAAGACAGCCGCCCGTCCCTTGCGCCAGCATGATCTTGACCGCGGCTTGGGCGACGCGCTGATGGGAAAAGAAATTGAGCTCGAAGCTCTGGCGCAGGATTGCTTCGTCGACCTCGCCGATGCGGCCTTGCCAGGCGGCGCCGGCATTCGAGATCAGGATGTCGAGCCCGCCGAAATGCGCGGCGACGCGCGCGAAAGCGGCGCTCACGGAATCGGGCTTCGTCACGTCGCAAGAAAGGCCGAGGCTCGCGCCGCCGAGCTTCTTTGCCACGGCCTGCGCGGCATTGCCGTCGAGATCGAGCACCGCGACCTCGGCGCCGTTGTCCTTGAAGAGCTTCGCGCATGCGGCGCCGATCGCGCCGGCGCCGCCGGTGATGGCGACGATCTGCCCCGCGAGCGGCTTCTCGGCGACGCTGCCGAGCTTTGCCTGCTCCAAGGACCAGTACTCCATCTCGAAGAGCTCGCCCTCGGAGAGCGCCTCGAAGCGCCCGATCGCCTCGGCATCGGTGATGGTGAGCACGGTGTTCTCGGCGATATCGGCGGCGATCGCCGCATCCTTCTTGCTGCGCCCCATGCCGAAAAGGCCGAGCCCCGGCACGAGCGCGACGCGCGGCAGCGGATCAAGCTCCTTCTTCGCCGGATCACGGCCTTCATTGTTGCGCCTGAAGTAATCGTGATAGGCGGCGATGAAATTCTCCGCCGCTTGACGTACCGCCGCGCGGAAGCCCGCCATGTCGCCCGCATCGGGCGCCGGCACGATGAGCGGAATATTTTTGGTGCGGATCGTGTGGTCGGGCGTGACAACGCCTTGGCAAGCGTAGCGCTTCACCTCCGCGCCGCTCACGTAATCGAGGATCGAAGGCGAGGTCCGGAAATCGAGCACGAGCCGCCGCCACGCGCCCTCGACCTTCGCATCCTTGAGGCTGCAAGCGCCGCGCAGGATCGGCGCGACCGCGGCGACGCTCGCGAGGCGCGCGGGCAAGGGGGCGGCGACGAAGACGCTCTTGCGGCCGGAAGCGAGCCGCTCTTCGGCGCGCGTCACCATCTCGATCATGCGCTCATAGGCCTCGCGCGCACTGCCGCCGAAGGTGAAGATGCCGTGCTTGATGAGGACCAGGCCTTCGACCGAAGGATCGGCATCGAACACCTCGCCGGCTTTCTTCGCGAGATCGAAGCCCGGCATGATGTAGGGCACGATGCCCATGCGCTTACCGTAGATCGCGGCGCAGAGCTTTTCGGCATCGGGCTGATCGGCGATGCTCAGCACCGCGGTCGAATGGGTGTGATCGACATATTTATGCGGCAGAAAGGCGTGGAGCAGCGTCTCGACCGAGGGGTTGGGCGCGCCGGGATCGAGAAGATTGGCGCGCTGGAAGCGCACCATATCCTCATCCGTAAGCTTCTCGCGCGCGCGCAGCTTCAAGAGCGGCTTCAAGCGCACGGCGGGAAGACCGGCGGGCTCGATTTCCGCCATGTCCCAGCCGCTGCCCTTGACGCAGAGCACCTCGACCTCGTCGCCCGCCAAGTCCTGCGCCTTGGTCTTGACCGACGTATTGCCGCCGCCGTGAAGGACGAGCAGCGGATCCTGGCCGAGGAGCCGCGAGGTGTAGACGCGCAAAGCGAGATCGCGCCCGATGCCCTGCTGGGCATAGCGGGTGGCCATCGCCTCGGCTTCGTCGTCGCGCCAACGGGATTTCATGATCGGCGCTGATTGCGAGAGGACGAAATAGAGCCCCTCTCCGCCGCGAAGCGGGGGCGAGGGAGGGGCCCGCGCGAAGCGCGGGAGGGTGAGGTGGTACTCGCAACAGACACCCACCTCACCCGCGCGCTTCGCTCGCACCCTCTCCCCCCGCAGGCGGGCGGAGAGGGTGATTCGATCGCGTTTGCGATTGGATCGCGCCAACGGGATTTCATGGCGTTATTTCGATGCACGTGTTTCGGCTGACGCCGCGTCGGCCGGCTCCGCTTTCGGCGGCGGTCCATTCCAAATCAGGACATCTGGGTCGAGATCGGCACCGTTCGGCCATACAACGGTACCAGCCGCAACAGTCACGCGCGCGAACTCGTTGGGGTCACGGCGGATTGGCTCGAACACCGGACCCGTCAGCAGAGGAGCGACATCGCGCTCGATTACGCGTCCGTCATCGAGCGTCAACTTCAGCCTGAAGCCCGGTAACGCTACAGCTTGTCGGATGCGGACCAAACCCATATACGACCTCCGACATGATATTAGTCTAAAGGCTCGATTGGAACGAGCACTTCGCCAGCTTGCGCGCGTTGCCAATCCTGACGCAATTCCTGGGGATGCGACGCCGCCCATTCCATGACCAAGCCCAACGCTCGCGGCGGAAGCCATCCACGATAAATGCTCAGAGTCTCAATCTCGATCAGCGCTTCGTAATCGCCATAAAATAGCGTGAAAATGTGCAGGCGCATGATCGTGGAAGAACATGCGAATAATAATACCGAAAAATCGGCTGATCTCAGGCATCGCGCCAGCGGGATTTCATGGCGCGATCATAGAATGAGGATCACCGGTAATCGAGGCCGATATCGAGCACTTGGACGCTGTGGGTGAGCCAGCCGAGCGAGAGGAGATCGACGCCGGTCGCGGCGATCGCCGGCGCGGTTTGCGGCGTGATCCCGCCCGAAGCCTCGAGCACGGCGCGACCCTGCGTCATCGCCACCGCGCGGCGCAGCTGCTCCACATCCATATTGTCGAGGAGGATCGCATCGACGCT